>DATJMX010000057.1 GCA_035508495.1 Candidatus Binataceae bacterium | reverse complement strand
ATGGCTGTATCTCGAAATCCTGCGCCTGCTCGCCAAGTTGCGCTCGCGCTGATCACAGGCCCGGCAGCTTCAATAGACTCGGGCACATGAGCGAGGGCGGCGTGAACTTCGCGACCGCAGGTCCCTCGGTCATGTAGTCCTGCGTATAGAAGATCCCGAAATAGCCGTTGCCGCCGGTGAAGCCTGACCCGGCGCATCCTGCGAGGCATCCTCCGGCGGGGCATACGTCTGAGTAGGCAAATAGAAACGTTGGAAATCCCGAAAGCGACGTCGTCGCGCAGGTCGAGCTCTTCAGGTCCGATATAAAGGTCTGCTCGTTGGCGATGTTCGAAGGCGGCACCGCGGGATTGTTCGGGCATCCGGTGTTGTAACCAGTCTCGCCGATGAAGGTATGAGTTGCCCCGCAATACTTCTCAGATACCGTTGAGAAGAGCGTTTGCACCTGCGACCAGCATTGCGCACCGTTCATCGGCCAGCTCGGCGGCACGCTCGCGACGAAGTTGCAGTACGGATGCGACGCGATGAGATCGACGCCGGCGGGCGGCGCACCGTTTACGCAGAAGGTCTGCTCCTGGCCGAGCACAAGCGACACAACGATCGGAATCGAACTGAGGCCGCGGGCGTTGAGCACCGAGCGCAGGGTCTGCGCTGCCTGGCTGATCATCGCGGCCGTTATGACCTGGCCATTGGCAGTCGTACCGATGGCCTCGTTGCCAAGCTGAATCGCGACGATCGTCCCGTCGTTTATGAATGCTGGAACGCCCCCAATCGAAGAGTTGAGCGGCTCGACATAGGCTCCCGCGGTGCAGAATGTGTTGGGGTTCCACGGCGTATCGGGGCCGCACGCGCCATCGAGGAGCGCGGCGGCATACTTGGAACCGCAGAGCGGGAACGCGGCGCCCGCATAGCTGCAGTTTGTCGCCGAATCCGACGCGGCCAGACTGGGTATCGCGTCGTTGAATAGTCCCTGCAGGATCTTGATTTTGAGACCTTGCGCGGCGTTCAGGATGTAGTAGTTCGGCTGATAAGAAGTAATAGTCGAGACGCTGAGTGAAGTTTGCAGGTTCGCCAGGTCACTGTTGTAACAAGCCTGGCACGAGGTAGGACAAGTGCTGAGCGGATTCCCGGGCTGACATGAAAAGGACAGCTGCGGATTGCATGCAGCGGGAGTCGAGGTCGACCAGTTGTTGTCGCTGCATCGCGATTCAGGCGTGTAGTCGATTCCGATCGAGTTGAGCTGACCGGTAGTCAGGATACGCTGGATCGGGTTGAGAGGTGCTATCGGGGCTAGTTTGAGTTTGCTGAGCGCGGCGGTGAAAAAATCGGTGAAGTCGGTCGCTGCGTTGGCCGGAGCACCGCCGGCACTCGCGCAGCGGCCGGCAAAAATCAAAGCGAAGCAAGCGGCGAGCGCGATCACGATTTTCCTGAGCAAGAAAACGATCCTCCCGGGTTAGTTCGACGCGACTGCCAACTATCGCACGCGAGAACGTTTCAGGCTATCAGAAAACTAAATGTTGAACGGGAGATCTGACGATGCGTGTGCAGGTTGGCGATGTCCGGATGTTCTTCGATGTCGAGGGCGCGAAGCTGCGGCCCGACGGTCAGACGATGCGCGAGGTGCCGACGTTGATCCTGCTCCACGGCGGCCCCGGTTTCGATCATTCGGTGTTCAAGCCCGACCTGTCCGGCCTCGCTGATATCGTGCAGATCGTTTATATCGATCATCGCGGCAACGGACGCAGCGACCGCAGCTCGGCCGAAAAATGGAACCTCGATCAGTGGGGCGACGATCTGCAAGCCTTCTGCAACGCGCTCGAGATCGAGCGGCCGATCGTGATGGGCGAATCGTTTGGTGGAATGGTCGCGATGTCGTACGCGGCGCGCCATCCCGGGCATCCAGCCAAACTCATCCTCGCCAGCACTTCAGCAAAGATTCGTCCGGATCGATCGATCAAAGTATTCGAACGCCTGGGCGGCAAGGACGCACGCGATGTCGCCGAGCGCTTCTTCGAGGATCCTTCGCCAGACAAGATGGCCGCCTACATCGAAAAATGTCTTCCGCTTTACAATCAGCGGCCCCGCAGCGCGGGTTGGATGCAACGTTCGGTGCAGAATTTTGAGCTGACTGAGTACTTCTTCAAAGGTGAGATTCGGACCTTCGACCTGCTGCCGCATCTCGCACGTATCAAGTGCCCGACCTTGATCACGGCCGGCGAGCAGGATCCGATAACGCCAATTGAAAGCTCGGAGGATATCGCGCGCGCAATTCCGGCCGGCCTCGCGCGGCTCGAGCGCTTCGAGAACGCGGGCCACGGGACGCATCATGATGAGCCCGAACATTTCGATCGCGTGGTCCGCGAATTTATATCGTCATAGTTGCTAGTGCACTGAGATCGGAATCCGAATATCGACGGTTGAGTCGATCGGTTCTCCATTGCGCACGGCCGGAAAGAACTGCCATTTCGCCAGCGTGTCGAGCAGCAGCTCGTTTATGCGGGGGTTGTTGGTCGGTCTGATCAGCGCAACTTTTACGCTTCCATCGGAAGATATTGTAAAGCGCGCAACTGCCACCGCTTCGAGCGCGTCCTCGCGCAAGTCATCCGGAATGACTGGTGTAGGCGCGGCGATCGCGCGCGCGCCGGAGGAATCGTTGCCGGGACCAAGGCCACTGCCGGAGCCGCCTTCGCCTTCTTCCGGCGAAGTGCTTTCAGAGCCAACGCCCGCTCCTTCAGGCGGATTCGCAGGCCCAGATGCGGCGCCGGCTCCGGCCGATGCTGAAGGCTCGGGCGGCAGCGCCACTTTCGGTGTCGCGATAGTAGGACGCGCGGAAACCGCTTTGTGGTGCGCCGGTGCGTGATGCGGTATGGCGGGCTTCGGAATCGCAGCAGCTGCCGGTTTGCCGTTGCCCTGCAAACCCACCGCAACCGGAGGCGGGGGCGGCGGCAACTCGATGATCTGCGCTTCGAGCGTGGTCGTTTGCGGCGCGCTGCGCTCTCCGAGCAGGAGAGCGAAGCCACTGAGCATGAAGAGCCACACGATGAGCGCCGCGGGAACGATCCAGAGGAGACGCTTCTGCGGATCGTCCAGCGGCGGCCGCGGTAATGAATGCACACTCATTGTTGATGGACGGCGATGAGGAAGCGATCGGCGCCCGCCTGCCGCGCCGCCAGCATCGCCTCGACGACAACGCCTTCGAGCGCGCCTTTGTCTGCGGCGACGGCAACTTCGTGGGTGTTTCTCGCGATCAAAAGCGGTTTCAGATGAGCCGCGACCTGCTCAACTGGAGTTTCGGTCTGGTCGATGAATACCTTGCCCTCCTTGGTGATCGTCAGCGTCGTCGGTTCCTGCTTGACGAAGCTTTCGGCGCTGCCGCGCGGCAGGTTGACTGGCAGTGAATTGAGACTTTGCATCGACAGCGACGCGAGCATGAAAGTCACGAGCAAAAAGAACATCACGTCGATCATCGGGATGATCTCGATGCGCCCGTGACGAAATTCGCGTCCGCGGCGGAGTTTCATCGCGCGGCCTCGAGTGCGCGAGCTACCGGCGGCGCTTGCAGCTCGGGGGCGCTTCCTTCCTGATCGAGACGGATGTGGTCGCTGAGCCGAGTGCCGAGGCGTTCCATTAAATCGAGCGCGCGGGCCTGGGTGCGCGAGAAAAGGTTGAAGGCGAAGAGCGCGAACAGGGCGATTAGAAGACCGAGTGCCGTCGCGATCAATGCCTGCGCGACACCCGCCGTGACCTGGGTCGGCGCCACCAGGTTCGAGCCGCCGATCACTTTGAAGGCCTGCATCATGCCGGTGATGGTGCCGAGCAGACCCATCAGCGGCGCCGCGGTGACGATGGTTTCGAGCACCCACAAGCCGCGGCCGAGGGTTTTTTCGATTTCGCCGGCCTCGTCAGCGGCGCGCGACTCGACCCACCACGCTGGATGGGAGCGGTTCTCGAGGATGACGCGGAAGAAGCGGGCGTAGGCGTTGCGCGATCCTAATGCGGACAGCTCGCGTTCCAATGTGTCCCAGGAGAAGTCCCACGACTCGACTATCTTGAGCAGCGATGTGGGCAACCGCAGGCATCGATAGAAGAGCGCCGCGCGATCGAAAATGATAACCAGCGCGAGCACGCCGAGCGCGAGCAGCGGATACACCATCGCACCGCCGTAGCGCAGCGCATCGAAAGCATTACTCAGTTCACTCATGATTAGTCAGTACCTTCAGGAACCGGATGGCTTCGGGTTCAATCCGGGTATTTCCCATTTAATTCCCCCATAAACCGCGCTTCGGGGACCGTATTGATTGGCGAAGACACCAATCCCGGTCCCGTTGCGGATCAGGTAAATGTGATCGTTGAAATTCTCCCACGTGCCGCGAAAGACGAAAGCGCCCGCGCGCCCGGCCTCTACTCTCTTGGAAATGCCGGCGTTTAGCTGTACGTAGTAGGGCAAGTTTCCCGTATTGGCGAAACCGCTGCGCAAGCCGCTGCCATAGATTCCGTCGACCGAGGCAAGGTAGCCATGCCACGTATATGAGGCGCCCCATGACGCGGCGAACGTCTGATCGTGATCGAGAAACACGTAGTGGCCGTTGATATACGAGAGTTCGTCAGGGGCGAAATTGAACTGACCCGAATCCACCTGCGTGCCCTGGCCGACGCTGTAGGTGAAGTTGCCATATACAGTTGCGTTCTTGTGCGTATATGAGCTCGTGGCCTCGACACCCCAGTTCCGCCCCTTGTGATAGTTAAAGGTCTCGAAAATCAGCGCCGGGCCGAATTGACCTTCGTCGATAAGCTCGCTCGATTTCCGATAGTACGAGTCAATCCCGACGTTCAACCCGGACAGTATTTCCTGATCAACGCCGGCGTCGAAGTAATGATCGCGCTGAACCGTGGGCGTGCCGTTGCCATTGCTCGGCGGAGCTCCGGTCGTGTTCTGAAAGGCCTGAATTGAATTAACCGACACCAGCTCGGTCGGCGGCGGTGTGAAGTAGCGCGCGTATGCGCCGTGAAAGGCGGTATGCTTCCATGGCGTGTATACGAAGCCGATGCGCGGGCTCGCCTGATCGGCGCGCACTAGTCCGTCGTACAGATCGAAGCGTACGCCATAGTTGACGGTTAGCGGCTCCCACGGTTTCCATTCGTCCTGGATATATCCGCTATAATACCAACTGGTTAGAGCGGTATCATCGGTAATGCTGATAGGAAGGAAAGGAGGTATTTGCATTCCGGCCGAGTTGGTTTTGAACACCGCTGCATGATTGTCGATCTCGGCGCGCTCGCCCCAGAATGATCCGCCGAGACGAAACGTATGATGCGCGATACCATGGTAGGCGGTATCGAGCTGGAAGCCGCTCGCCCAGTCGCTGCGGAAGACCTTCGATGCGTCGCCGTTGTAAATCAGATCGCCGACATAGTCGGGATTGAATGACACATTCGAATACCGCGTGAACGGCGCAAGTTGATAATCGATGTCGGGACCGACTTCGCCTTGCAGCGCGAGCACCGCGAAGTAGTTCTGCTCGGTCTGGTTCTCGCGAACCTTGCCCGACGGATAAGTCGGCACGCCGGCCAGATCGAAGACCTGCGGCTGATCGGGATTGGCGGGAATCTGGAAATGATTGATCGCGGTTCCCGTCATCAGGCTGAGCCGCGTCGTAGGATTGATAAAGTACGAGAAGTATCCGAAGCCGGCGCCCTGATTGGTCGTGTCATGGATCGCGGTCGGCCCCGACGAGGGAGGCTCGAGGCCGCGATCGCTGCCGAAATACTGCCCCGTCATGAAGTAGCTGAAGTCGCCCTTCGAGCCGCCCCATTCGAAGCTCGGCTGCGTAGTCCCGCGCTGGCCGCCATACATTTCTACGTCGCCGACAGGATCGAGCAGGCCATCCTTGGTTCTGATATCGACGATCCCGGCCGTGCGAAGTCCGTACTGCGCCGGCAATGCACCGGTGAGCAGACTGATATTTTGCGCAAAGCGCGGCGTGATCACCTGGCCGAAGCCGGTCACGCCCTCGGGCAGCAGGATGCCGTTGACGCGATATTGCAGGTTGGCGTGATCGCCGCGCACGTGGAGCTGGCCGTAAGAATCCTGCACCACGCCCGGAGCCTGGAGCAGCACCTGGTTGAGCGGAGTGTTATTGCCCTGCGGCAATTCCTGGAGCGCTTTCTGATCGAAAGTGTACTTGCTGCCTCCTGTCGTCGGTGAGAGGCTGTTGCGCGCCCGATCGAGCTTGCGCGCGACGACCGCGAGGCTGAGCGCAGCTTGCGACGCGAGCGAGATCTCGACCGGCTTGGCGCCCGCACGGCTGACCGTGACGATCTGGGTCGCGGACTTGAATGACTCCTTGGTGACGACGATCGCGTAAACGCCGGGATGCGCGCTGATTGTAAATGCACCGTCTTTTGCGCTCGTGACGGTGGCTACCTGCTTGCCGGTATTGCTCTGCAGCACGACCGAAGCTCCTTCGATCGGTCTGCCGAGCGCATCTTTGATTGTGCCTTTAATCGTTCTCGTCACCATCGTGCGCGGTTTCTTCTGGGCCGCGGTGACGGTTGAAGTGTGTACGAGCGCAAGTATGAGCAAGAGTGCGCTCGCCAGTAGAAACTTCGACATCTGATTCTCCTCGTCATGGAAACCTCCGCGGCACTCAACGAGTGCCGCCGGCGCGCCATACGGGCTCGCGCCGAAAATCAAGCAACGAAGCTGAAGCGGGAAATCAGACTGTCGCGGGCGGAGCCCGACCGAAAAGAGCGAAGCGAATCTCGAGCGCTACCGTGCGCTGCGGATCGAGCTTTAGCGCCGCTACCAGGCAAAGCGGCACGGCGAATGGCAACGCGCTCCCGAGTGCCGGTGTCGAGTTCGAATGATGCAAACAGATCGGGCACTGATCGGCCGACGATGCCTGGCTCGCCGACGCAAAGTGATTTATCTCCGGCGGCGAATGGAAATGCGCTCCGCCGATCAACTGCATCGCGAGGAACATCGCGGCGGCAAGCACAATCGTGATGTGGTTTAGCGGATGCGGTCGTGTGCGCGGCGGATTCATCGCGAGCGAGGCTACTCGCGCAAAAGCATGCCCACCATGTCGAGCGCCGTCAAGGGAATGCTCGAAGTATCAAAAAAATCGGCCCCGTCAGATTCGACGGGGCCGATTCTCAGACTGGGATAAGTTGGCGTTGACGCTAAGGAATACTAGGAAGCGTCGGTGTAGTTGGGTTGCTGGGGTTCGAAGGCCCGCCCGGGGCTGCCGGACCACTAGGAGCTAGCGGGCCGCCGGGAGCCGCCGGACAAGTAGGAGCTAGCGGGCCGCCGGGAGCCGCCGGACCAGTAGGAGCTAGCGGGCCGCCGGGAGCTGCCGGACCAGTAGGAGCCAGCGGGCCGCCGGGAGCCGCCGGACCAGTAGGAGCTATCGGGCCACCAGGAGCCGCCGGACCGGTAGGAGCTAGCGGACCACCAGGAGCCGCCGGACCAGCAGGAGCCATCGGGCCGCTCGGAGCTGGCGGACTGTCGGGCGCGCCCGGGAATCCAGGTGCGCTCGGCCCAGCAGGTCCAGTTGGAATCGGGAGAGCTTCAGGATCTGTCGGAGTTCCCGGCTGTCCAGGAGCCGACGGACCGGTGGGGCCACTCGGCGGTAATGGCGCCGCCGGGCCACCCGGTATCTCCAGATAGCTTGGATGGCTCGGGGCGACCTGACTCAAGCCTGCTGGCGACAACGGCACACCGGGTGCGTTGGGTGCACCTAGAGTCCCCGGAACTGAGGGAGAGGTTGGAAAGGTGCCTAAGCCCGGGACGATTGGTGCGCTTCCCATCCCGGGAGAACCCGGAAGGCTCGGACGCGACGGAAACCCAGAGCCGCCGCCAGAAAATCCGAAAGTGATACCCGCGGGCGCTTGCGGTGAGCCAGGGGCCTGTGGGCCGAGCGGTGCACTTGGAAAGCCCGGAAACCCGCCTGCGCCGATTGCGATGCCGGCACTGACTCCGATACTGCCGGCAAGAAACAACGCTGCCGCGAGACCGCGACGGTTATTCATTTTTTCCCCCGTAATCGTCTCGTCTTAGTGCGATTACGCCTAATTCAGATCGTTCTGGCCGCTAATACGATGCGACGGGAGTTCTATCAGGAGCAAAACTCTACGACAAGACCTGAAAAACAGAGCTCAACGAAGCGATTTTGAGATGGCGAAGCCCTCTTATCGCCCTCGATGTCTAATCGGCCAGCGGCAGCTGCGCCGTCTCGCGCATCGTCAGAACGAAAAACACTGAAACGATCGCCGCGCAGATAAGATAAACCGTCGGCGCCATCTCGCTGTTGGTGCGATCTATCAAATAGGTCGCAACCAGCGGCGCCGTTCCGCCGAGCAGCGCCATCACGAGATTATGGCTCAGCGCAACGCCGCTGCATCGCACGTTCGACGGGAACGCCTCGGCAGCGGTCGCAGGAGATACGCCGTCGAACAGCCCGATCAGCATCGCGAAGCCAATTTGACCAGACAGCGGGATGCGAAATGCGGGATGCCAGAGCAGGTTGAAGAGCGGCCACGCGAAGATTGCGATCATCGCCGCCGAGACGAGCAGCACCGGCTTGCGACCGACGCGATCGGATAGCGCGCCTGCGATCGGCAGTATGATAAGCGCCGCCGCCATTCCAATCGTGTTGATCGCCATCGCGCGCCGTTTGCTGAAGCCGACGATCTCGGAAAGATACGTCGTCGAGTACACGAACATCAGGTAGAAACCGACCGCGTCGAGCACCTTGAAGCCCGAGACCTGGAAGATTCGCCGCCACTGGCCGCGAATTAATTCGCCCAGCGGCGGCGGTTCGGCGCGCGCGGGCTGGCCGGCGTCGCTGATTTCTCGGCGAATGAAATAGCCCGCAACTCCGATCGAGATCCCAAGCAGAAACGGCACGCGCCATCCCCATGCCATCAACGCGGCCTGCGGCATCGTCCAGGCGACGGCAGTGCCGACGGCGGATCCCAGCATCACGCCGGCGAACGCGCCCGAGGTGCCGAACGCACCGACCAGTCCGCGGCGCGAGCTATGGCATCGCTCGACCATAAAGACGACCGAGGTCGTGTACTCGCCGCCCACCGAAAGTCCCTGGATGAGCCGCAGCACGACCATCAGGATCGTCGCCGTGATTCCGATTTGCTGGTAGGTCGGAAGAAGGCCGATCGCGAAAGTTGGCAGCGCCATCGCGAGCACCGAGAGCATCAACGCATGATGGCGCCCCAGGCGATCGCCGATTCGGCCGAAGACAAGCGCGCCGACCGGGCGCATCAGGAAGCCCGCCGCGAACGCGCCGTACGCGTCGATAAGCTCAGTCGAGCGGCTATGCGAAGGGAAGAAGTGCTGCCCGATCGCGAGCGCAAAAAAGCCGTAGATCGAAAAGTCGTACCATTCCAGAATATTGCCCGCGACGCCTGCGATCAGCAGCCGCCGCTGCGAGGGCTGTTTGGCCTCGATGCTCACGCGCAGTCTCCCATCCGGCGCGCGAGGTTAGCAAAGCATCACGATGTCACGATAGAGCGGGGAGTCAGCGCGATGCGGTCTCATCTGCCGCTGTGCGAATGCGTCAGCAGCGCGAGCGCTGCGATCACGACAGCGGCAATCATCCAGCCGATGCCGGCGCCGCTGCCGCCGTGATAATGCGCGCCAGTGTGCGTGCCGGCGCGGCTGGTGTAGTAGATGCCGGTGCCGGGGATGCCGACGGTGCGCGAAACGCCATTTCGACCGAGCGTCAAGTGAGCGCCGCGCATCCCGACGCTCAGCGATGGTCCCGACTTCGAAACATTTATAGAAACACCGGGCAGAACGTGGACGCGGCGATAGAAGCGGAAAGGCATAGGGTGGCTCGCGCTCGAGAAGTACCGATTCTATGCCAACTTCACTCGCGATCTGTACTGCTGCGTTCAAATTGGAAGCGTTTGCGATTCATCTGCTGGCCCCGAAGTTTGACTCAGGGCTTGCGTTGAAAGCTCACTGGTAGTTGTATCGCGATGCTTGGAGGATAGGACGGAGTCATGGCTAAGCGGCAAAACGGCGCGCTGTCACTTGGTGCTGCCATTCTGGTCACAACGATACTCATTGCGGTCTCTGGCAGCTGGGCGCAAGTTCCCGCCAGCAGCTGCCAGGGAATCAATGCCTGCCTTGGAAATCGCGGAACCATTGGACAAAACGCCTGTAACGACGTGCTCGCGTGTGGAGGAAATCAAGGGCGAGTTGGCGACGGCTCCTGCGTGGGTTTCGAAAGCTGCTCCGAGAACGACGGACCTATAGGAAAAAATTCCTGCCGAGAAGTATCTGCCTGCGAGCAGAACAATGCTGCCGTCGGAGACAATTCATGCAAAGACGGACTCGACGCCTGCACCAGGAACAGCGCAAAAATTGGGACCAATTCCTGCCAGGGCGATACTGCATGTATCGATAACGTCGCTCAGATTGGCGACAATTCGTGCAAAAACGGGAACTCCGCCTGTGACGAGAACCAAGCAAAGATTGGATCGGATTCCTGCCAAGGCAGCGTTGCATGCAAGCATAACACGGCTCCGATCGGCGACGATTCCTGTCGTGGCTTTGCGTCATGTCTCTCCCGCTCTGCGCGCGTGGGCAGCAATTCCTGCAATGGCGAGTTAGCCTGCGATAACAACAGCGCGTCGATCGGCAACAATTCATGCAACGGCGAGCAAGCCTGTCAGAATCACTCGAAACCAATCGGCGACAATCAATGTAACGGCAGCCACGCCTGCTGAGGTGTGACCCGCGTAACGGAGTATTCGGCTTGGGTGCCGGCGCGAGCTACTTCTCCCACCGCTTGTCGAATACGACGCGATCATCGATCGTCACGCGCCCGCTCAGCAGCATGCCGTGTTGCGTGACCCAGCTCTGCGTCTTCACCGCGAAATTGCCGATGACGGGCAGGTTGGCGCTGAACGAAGTGTCGCCGCGCACGACAGCCTCGTCGGGGCGGTTCGCGCTGACGCGCGCGCTGGCAGCGTGATCGACGTGCAGCACTCCGCCTTGCGGCAGAGGCACAGCGACGTTCTGGCCGGTGGTCACGGTGACAGCGCCGCTCACCATGTCGCGCTCGATTTTCCAGATCGGAGTGCGTGGATTCGGCAGCGCCGCGGGCGGGATCGATCGAACGCGCGGGCCGTCAGCCGCACCTCCGCGCTCGACGATCGGGAGGCTGAGCGTGGAGCCGCGCTTGCCGCCGAAGAAGAGTCGAATCTCGGGATTGCTCTTGGTCGGCCAAATCCGCGGGAAGTCGGCGCACGCGATCACGAGGCGGATACGATGCCCGTGCGCGACTCGATACGACGTCGCCCACAGCGGAATCTTGAATTCATAGACCTCGCCGCGCTCGAGCTTGGCGCGTCGCGCGTAGGTCTCGCGGCACGTCGCGCGGAGCCATCCGCTGGTGATAAGCGTCGAACCGCCGTCGGGATCGACATCGCACAGCTTCGCTACCAGCGTCGCCTCATCGCCCTCTTTCAGCTCGGCGTGAATAGTGGCCTGCCCCGCGCCGGTTATCTCGGCATCGGCGCCGAGCGGCTCGGATGTATAGACGAGCGAAAGATGCTCGTCGTCATTTTGATCGGTCGGCATCCCGACACCGAGGCCGATTGGATCCCAAAGACCCGCGCTCGTGCCGACCGTGGGATTCGCGACGTAGCTCTCACTGCCTTCCTCGCGATCGGCGGAGTCAGCGAGTTTGCCGCCGTGAGCGAGATGAAGCGTTCGCGATTTCGCGCGTGCCAGCGGCCATTCGCGCTCGTGGCGCCACTTGTCGCCCTGCTGCACGAAGATCGTCACGGGTGGCTCGCTCTCGATGCCGTTCTTCTCGCCGCGCAGCCAGTGATCGAACCATCGTTTGAGCTCTGGCAGGTAATCGATCGGCTCGGACGGGGCGAGGTCGGGAAGCGTATGCATCCAGGGGCCCATCAGCAGCTTCTTCGGGCCGCCGAGGCGCGGATAGATCGCGGGCATGCCGTCGGGAAAGATGTCCCGCCAGCCGCCGATTAGAAAAGTCGGCACTTTGATGCGCGCGGGATCGACGACTTTCGCGTCCCAGTATTCGTCATGATACGGATGCGCGTCCCAGTTGAAGATGTATGGCGTGCTGGCTTCGAGACGCTCGCGCCAGACTTTGTACCAGCGGCCGTCGGCGTCGGCGTTGGTGGGCGGCATCAGGTTCATCGCGAGCATCATCGAGCCCCACGCGCCGTACGCGCCCAGCATGTTGCGGCATCCGCCGGGCACCAGGATGTCGTGATAGATATCGACGCTGCCCTGGAGCGGCGCGATTGCTTTGAGATGCGGCGGATTCTCGGCGCCGACCTTGAGCGAGCTGATTCCTCCGTACGAGAGACCCCACATCCCGACGTTGCCGTCGCACCACGGCTGACGCGCGATCCATTCGACGGCTTCGGCACCGTCGCGGCCCTCGCCGCGCTCCATCGCATCCCAGGCGACGCCGCTCGATCCGCCAAGCCCGCGAAAATCGATCAGCAGATGCGCATAGCCGCGCGCCGCGAAATAGCGCCGCGGCGCCTCGTTCATCGCGCCGATAAAATCGTCCTTGTGATAAGGATAGAAGGAGAGCAGCGCCGGAAACTTTCCCTCGCCGGCAGGGCGATAAAGATCGGCGCCCAGCTCTGCGCCATCGCTGAGCGGAATGATCAGGTTGCGTTCGACAACAATCTCGTTGAGCTTCTCGTCGCTCATAGCAGTGTCTCCCCGGCGATATCGACGAAATTAACCGATCGGTAAGTAGATCTGCGCTCATCCGCGAAAATCTTCAAGTGCAGGAACTTTAAGCAGTTGCGCGCTCGGCACATCTTGAAGAGGTCGGCCGAATAGCTATTCAGGGGGCAATCGGATATGCATGCGGTGTTCGAGAGAAAGCCAGTGCTGCACTTTCAGGGAGGAGTGAATCGTGCCTCTGACTAGACCCTGTATAATCGTTCCAGGCATCCAGGGAACCGCGCTTCAGAATACCTATCCGATTGCGCCTCAAACCACCTGGTCGACTCTGACGATCGTCGGCGAGAAGTTCACTCCGCCTGATTTCAAGAGCCTGGCGCTCGATGATCGCGCTCAAGCCGATTTCAGCGACTTGGTAGTCACGAGATCCTCGCAACTCCTGGAGATTGCATATGCACCATTGGCTAGTGCGCTCCAGGGGCGGCTGAATACCCCCGCCTATGTCTTTCCCTATGATTGGCGATATTCAATCGCGCAAAGCGCCGAAGACCTGGTGGTCTTTGTCAAGCGGCTTCAGCAAAAGACGATGTCGTCGATAAAAGGATGGGATCATCTTTTCGATTTTGCCGTTCATAGCATGGGCGGTTTGGTGTTGAGGGCCTTCCTCGAAGCCTGGCAAAATTCCGGAGCGAAGACTCCGCCGCCGATCGGCCGCATCGTATTCATTGCCACACCTCATCTTGGCTCTCTCGACGCGGCAGTCGCACTTATTAGTGGAGAAGTGAGCTGGTTTGGCGGGCGCAAGGAGATGCGCAAGCTGGCGCGCACGTTTCCTTCCGTCTATGAACTGCTGCCGCTGTTTCCAAACGCAGTCGTTCGTGGAGCGGATGCGATTGACGTTTTTGATGAAACTAATTGGCAAAAAAACACTGTAGAACCAGACCCTAACAATAGTGGGTTCGATGTCCAGCAATTGCATCTCACGGCTGCGAAAAAGGTCCTGATTAGTTTGCCGCTTCCGACCGACCCCGCATTCAAGATTCTCGCGGATGACCAGTTAATAATATTTGGGAACAAACCGGACGCGGTCCCAATCCAGGTTCAAGTGAGCGCCAAGCCAGAGTGCTGGTATGATTTTGACAACGCCACGAAGGGACCCGGAGATGACGTCGTTCCGGTGATTTCCGCTCGCTTAAATGGTATTGCCTCAGTAGAGCTTACTCCCGAGGACGTTTCCTACTTCCATCCGATCCAGCGTGGAATGACGGCTACTGATATGCACGCATTCCTGCCGGCCCTCGATGAAGTCGCGACAATAGTCTCTCGGTTCTTCTCCGGAGAAAAGGGAGCGGCGCTGTTGCCCAGGGGATTGCCTAAAGAACGGTTTCATCCAGCGTGAGGTCAGCGAGATAACTCCTTGCGGCGTGTCCTGAAGATTTCGGAGAGGGCGACTATTTACCGTTAGCTGCTCTTCTTACGAGCGTGAATGCGCCCGCCCCAGTGCATCCATTCGATCGCGCCGTTGCGGTCACGCAGGAACTCTCCCACCGCTTGCCTCAATGGTTGCTCGGAGATCGCGAACCGATCGGCCTCCACGAAATCAATCTGGAAGGGCGGCGGTTGATTATTGGGCGGCCGAACATCCGACTTGGGAAAGCCGCCTTTGGAACGGGCCTGAACCGTGAGCTTGCCGCCTTCGAGCTTGACTTCCAGGTCGCTTAGCGCGGCGCTGTAGGTCCGCGCCGCGTTTTCCACGGGGGCGACACTTACGGACAGATCTCGAATCTGACGCTGTTGCCGGAGCGCAATTTCGCGATCGCGATCACGACCAATCAGATAAACGGCCAGCTGCTGATAAACGACATCCTGAGAGATCTCGTCGCGCAGTGCCGGCCTCGACCAGGCGCATCGCGGCGGTCGCGGTGAAGGTCTTGGTGATCGATCCGATCTGAAAGAGCGTGCGCTCGTTGACCGGCAGCGGATGTGCAGCGTTGGTGACACCGAAGCCGCGCATGAACTCGGCGCCGTCGCAGGTGATCCCGAGCGCGACGCCGGGCACCTTGTGCTTCTCCATCGCATCGGGAACGCGCTGGCAGATCGCGTTGAACAATTCGTCAGCCGCGGTTGGCGCCTTGTTCATCGGTCGAATTTGCTCCCAAGGGCGTTTCGTGCACAAGTCCAAATTGTTGGCCGCGACTCGTGTAGCGATAAAGGCCGGTCACCCAATCAAGACACCGGGCACCAACCCTCCGACGCTCAGGAGGAGAGCAAAGATGCAGAGCGGCGCGACTGTCGCGGCGCTCGCATACGCTGACGCTGCAGTGAATCGATCGGTCCTTGCCGCAAAACTCCGTCAGGCAAGAACCGCGCACGGTTCTTGCTCAACCTATCCTCCCACGATGCCCGGAGAGCGCCGGCGGAGGTCGCCCATGATCAAGATTCTATGCGTATTTGCCTCGATTCTGTGCGTGTTTGCATCGATCGTGCTCTTCGCCGGCTGTTGCAGAGTGTTTGGAATCTGTACTTCAGTAGATGTTCACACTTCGATCGATAGCCAGGAAAAGTACGCGCAAAATCAGGGCTCAAATCAGTTCGCGGCGCTGGGTGCGACGAATCCCGGCGCGTGCACGATGGCCTCGCGGTAAGGTTTCCCAACTCGGAAAGCTTTACACGATTCCAAGTCGAGAGTGATTCGGTTTCATCGCGATCGATACAAGAGCCACGCGCGTTCGGACATCGCGGCAATATATAAGATCGCAATCAGCGGACAAATATCTTTTAGTATCAGGCCCGGCAGAGCAGGCGGCGGCATCACCGCGAGCACGATCACGATCGCATAGTTGATCATGCCACCGAGATGGCCGAGGCGGCTGCGAATCGGACCGCTTCCCGCGCGCGCGATCAATGTCGAATCGACAGCATACTGCGTGAACGACGCCGCAATCAGAAACGGGATGTAATACGGAACGGCGCCCAGCGCCGCGCCCGAGACGATCGCGGCGAGCACAAAGGTCACGTCCGCGATCGCATCGAGCCAACGACCGAGGCCGCTCGCGACATCGAAGCGGCGCGCCAGTTGTCCATCGAGATAGTCTGTAGCCCACGCCCCGAGCACCAGCGCGATATAGGGCGCGCGCGGCGCGACACCCCGCGCAACGAGCGCGATCCAGATGCCGGCGAGCACAAAGCGCGACGCGCTGAGCGCATTCGGAAGCTGCGTGAGTCCCGCAGCGCGCGCCTCGTGCGCGGAATCCTCTTCGCCAGACCCCATCGGGATTTCAGATACAGGTCTTTGCGCGCTCCCGAAAGAGCGATTCTGGCGAAGAGGATCGCCGCCTCAGCTTTCGGCTCGCAGATGTGCGAGCAGCTTCTCGAGTCGCACCGCAGGATCGAGGGTTTCGAGCAGCTCCTGCTTCGACTCCAGGTCCATCCGTAATTCGCTCGCGATTCGGTCTGAGATCACTGCGGCGCCGTCATCTGTCGTTGCTGAGACCGGCAGGATCTCGTTGTTAAGCTCGTCGGCAATCTTGAGTCGCTTGTCAGTAAGAGCGGAAATCACATCTTTGAGAAGATCCACTATCCGTTCGGAACTGACTACAGTTTCTTCGATTTCTTTCGCCTCCGCTGAAAAGAAACCATCCTGAAGTGTGACGCCGCTGACGCATACGCGGCGCTTTGCTTCGACCATCATCTTTATCGTCCCATCGGGCAGACGCAGCAGTCGGGTGATCGATCCGATAACGCCAAGCTCGTAGATTTCAGCTTTTGAAAGGTCCTCCTCGTGCCCATCCTTCTGCGTCACCATGACCAAGGGGATCCGTCGCTGCTCGGCAGACGATACCGCCGCAATCGATTTCGAGCGTCCCACAAAAATTGGGTAGGAGACGTGAGGGAATGCGACCAACTCGCGCAACGCGATCAGCGGCAGACGAAGATTGCCACCGCTGTCCTGCGCCGGAGGCGGAGCGGCTGGCTGCGACGGATCGTCATCGCCGTTGCTGCCTCCGCTGGCTGGTATCCCCTGGACCATCGCGATCAGCGCGGCCCAATTCTTATAGCCGTAATCGTGCGCGAGCTGGCGCTGTGCGGCGGCGAGCTGGATGCCTTCGTCGCGCGAGAGGCGCTTGGCTTCCTTGCGAAGATGCTCTTCGCTCGGATGCGCGGGCAGGACTTTGGCGGGAACTTGACTCGTAGACATAACCCTTCCTCCGCGCCCGGCGTCCGCTAACGGGCAGAAGAGTTACGTGAACTTGTATAACTGTGGTGGGCTAGGCCCTCTCCGCGGACAGGTAGCCGCCTGATCGGCTGACGACAAATTACTCCGGCTGCGCTCGATATTCAATTGACCTTCGTGCATCGTTAGCTCGATCTGACTAGTCAGTGATATCAATCCCTGATGGAGGTGCGCCGATGACTATTCCGCATCTTGAAGCTGACACGACTTGCGAAGATATATTGGCCGCCATCGAGAGCGCCGGGGCCGTCATCGTCGATCGCGCTGTCGCGCCGGATTTCATGGACCAGGTCGCTGCCGAGATGCGACCCTGGATGGATAAGACTCCCCTCGGCGACGATTCGTTCACGGGACGGCGTACGCGACGCACAGGCGGACTGGTCGCGCGTTCGCCGCACGGCCGCGAGCTGGTGATGAATCCTCTGGTGCTCGGCGCCGCCAAAAAGTATTTCAGTCACGCGCGCAGCTACCAGATGCACGTTTCGCAGGTGATCGCGGTGGGAGTTGGAGAGCCGGCGCAGATAATTCATCGCGATCAATGGGCCTGGGACATGTTTCCATTTCCGAAGGACTATCCGATCTCGCTCGCCACGATGTGGGCCATGACCGACTTCACCGCCGAAAACGGCGCGACCCGAATCGTTCCTGGAAGTCACAGGTTCGACGATCGGCTGCAGCTCACTGCGGCGGACACTGTGCCCGCGGAAATGCGCAAGGGCTCGCTGCTGATGTACGCCGGAACGACTTATCACGGCGCCGGCGCGAATCAATCGGACGCGACGCGCGTCGGTATCACGATTCAATACAACGTCTCGTGGTTGAGACAGGAAGAGAATCAGTACCTGTCGCTGCCGATCGAGATCGCGCGCACGCTGCCCGTCGATTTGCTGCGGCTTATCGGCTATCAGCTCGGGGCGTACTCACTCGGTTACGTCGATGACCTCCGCGATCCGATCGAAATCGTGCGGCCCGATCTCGCCAAGCAGGGCCTGGGGACTCTCAGCCAGTTAGCCAACGCAAAATAAGGGTCGCAGCAGATGAAAGTCGATTTTTCGGTCACGGGCAAAGTCGCGATCGTCACGGGTGGCTCGAAGGGAATCGGCAAGGCGATCGCGGTCACGCTCGCCGAGCATGGCGCCGATATCGCGATAGCGGCGCGCGGGCGCGAAGCGCTCGACAAGGCCCGCGCCGAAATCGAAGCGACGGGCCGCCGATGTATCGCGCTCGTGGCGGACATGGCGAGCGAGACCGATTGGAAGCGCCTCGTCGACGAGACGGTCACGACCTTCGGCGGCGTCGATATCCTCGTCAACAACGCCGCGACCGCGTCCGCCTATGGTCCAATCGCCAGAACCTCCAGCGCTGACTGGGATCTCGTGATGAAGGTGAACATCAAGGCCCCGTTTGTCCTCTCGAGCCTGTGCATGCCCTCGATGAAATCACGCGGGGGCGGTTCGGTGATTCACATTACCTCGAATGAGGGAATTCGGCCGAGCTTCGGCATCGGCGCGTATTCGGTGAGCAAAGGCGCTCTGATCACGCTGGCGCAGGTATGCGCGAAGGAATGGGCGCGCCACAAGATCCGGGTCAACTGTATCGCGCCCGGTCTCGTGCGCACCGAGATGGCCGACGGACTGGTCAAGATGGTCGAAAAATCGGGACGCTATCCCAACCCGATGCGGCGCGTGGCCGAGCCCGAAGAGATCGCAGGCCTCGCGCTTTACCTCGCGAGCACCGCAGGCAGCTACGCAACCGGACAGACTTTCGTCGCCGATGGCGGCGAACTCATCCTCGCGCCCACCGATCAGAGCTGACGAAGCATCGACAGCCTGCTAGGGGCGCACCTCGTAGTAGGCGTTGATCGGGTTATCGAAATCCTTGGGCTGGAAGCGTTTGAAGCCCGCCTCGGAAGTCATCTTGCGCGCGACTGGCTCCGGAAAACCGAGCGTTCCGAGTCCGAGGCCGTCGGGCTGGGAGAGCGCCGACGACATGCAGCACAGGACGGAGAATCCATACATCACCGGTGCGAGCGGATTCTCGCGCAGGTTCTGCTCGAAGGTCGGCATCCCATGAACGTCGGCGATCAGCCACGTACCGTCGGGTTTGATCGCTTTGCGGATCGCGTGCATCACGAGGTCGGGCCGCGTCATGTCGTGCAGACAATCGAAGGTCGTGATCAGATCGAAGCTCGCATCAGCCGGCAGTCCATCGACACTTGCGTCGTGCAGCGCGACATTCGAGAGCCGCGCTTCTTTGATGTGGTCCGCCGCCCGCTTGAGCGGAATTTTCGCGATGTCATAGCCGTGGAATTTCGAACGCGGAAAAGCCTTCGCCATCTCGATGATCGCGACTCCGCTGCCGCATCCGACGTCCGCAACTTTCGCTCCCGCTTCGAGTTTCGCCACGACGCCATCGAGCTTCGGCAGTGCGCTGGGCACGAGCTGCGTACGGAACCACGGCGCGAGCAACCGCTCGACCCCTTGATTCACCTCGGGACCGAATTGGTCGTAACTGAGGCCGAGACCGCTTTTGAACGATTCCGGTAGATGATTCAGTAGCCCCATCTGCTGCGGAATGGCGCAAAATCCGCCGGCCAGGAAAAAAGGGCTGTTCTCCTCGGCAAGGACCAGCGCGGTTTCGGCGCTCAGCGCGAAGCGTCCCTCGCCTTTGTAATCGATCAGATTTGCGGAGGCTTGCTGGTACAGCCATTCGCGAACTCATCGCTCGTGCAGTCCTGTCTTACGCGCGAGGTCTTCGCTGGTGAGATCGCCGGCCTTGTTTAGGGCGCGATAAAGCCCCATCCGATCGCCAAGATAGATCATGCCGGAAGTAAGGGCGCCGCCGAGCAAGCCGAAAATCTGCTCCGCGGTATTTCGGGCTTTTTCGATATCGATCGGCTTATTGCTATCCATGGCTGCCTCCGTAGTGCGCCCCCGGATTCCACTTTGCGAATCCTCGCGACCAAGTCAACCCAACCATTATGGGAGTCCCGCTCAAATTTGCCCTCATCGTGCGGAGTGCATAGCGTTTTAATTATGCTGCACGCTTTTACCCGCTTCTTCCTGGTGTTCGCAGTCTGCATGACGGCTACCGGCTGCTTCTCCTGCAGCTACTCGACGCAACATCCTGCGAGCGCGCCCGCCCCGGTCGTCGTGCAACCGGCGCCGGCGCCAGTGATAGTGCAACCTCAGTAAGCGATTTGTTCGTCGCAATTCCGATGCGCTGAGATTTGCGGCTGACCAAATCGACGGCCTCGGTCTTTGCATCCTTGACTCGGTATTTGTAGCGTAGCGCTGCCATGAGCGCCGCTGCCAAACCGATTCCGGCCGCCGCCGCGCATGACGCCCACGACTTTTCCTCGACGCGCAAATGGATCATTGCGTTCTCGGTCATGCTGGGCACCGTGCTCGAGGTGCTCGATAGCTCGATCGTCAACGTATCGCTGCCGCACATGCAGGGCAGCTTCTCGGCGAGCGTCGATGAAATCGCGTGGGTCGTAACCTCGTACCTCGTCGCCGCCGGTATCATGATCCCGCTCACCGGATGGATCGCCGAGCGCTTCGGGCGCAAGCGCTATTTCATCTTCTCGATTGCGATGTTCGTAATCTCGTCCGCGCTATGCGGCGTCGCGCAGTCGCTCAATCAGATCGTTTTTTTTCGCCTGATGCAGGGGGCGGCGGGCGCTGCGATGATGCCGCTGTCGCAGGCGATCCTGATGGAGACCTTCCCGCCACGCGAGCAGGCGATGGCGATGGCGGTGTGGGGCATCGGCATGATGGTCGCGCCGATCATGGGCCCTACCATTGGCGGATGGATCACTGACGCATGGAGCTGGCGCTGGAACTTTTACATCAACGTGCCGATCGGCTCGCTCGCGATGTTCATGGTGTTCCGGTTCGTCGACGATCCCTCGTACATGCGCGAGCGCCGCAAGGGTAAGATCGATTTCATCGGTATCGCGTGCCTGTTCATCACGCTCGGCGTCGGCGAGATCGTGCTCGATCGCGGCGAGCGCGCGGACTGGTTCCACAGCTCCTGGGTCGTGTATTGCACGGCGATCGCGATCATCTCGCTGGTGGTGCTGATCTGGCATGAGTTGCGAATCGAGGATCCGGTCATCGACCTCAGCATCCTCGAAAAAGCCAGTTTTACCTTGCCGGTGACGCTCGTCATCTTTTTAACGTTCACGCTTTATGGCACCGCGATCCTGAACCCGATCTTCCTGCAGGAGGTGCTTGGCTACACGGCCTCGAAAGCTGGATTGGTCATGGCGCCACGCGGCTTCGGCACGATGTTCGCCATGATCATCTTGGGCATTCTCGCGCGCCATGGCCTCGACACGCGGCCCCTGGTCGGAATCGGTTTCATCCTCGTCGGATTCGCGATGTGGGAGATGGCGGGGCTCAACCTCGCCTCGGATTCGTTCAGGATTATCTGGCCGATGGTCATCCAGGGCGTGGGCACCGGCCTCGTGTTCCCGAGCCTCTCGGCCGCCGCGCTCGGCTCGATGGAAAAATACAAGATGCAGCGCGCGGCGTCGCTCTATTCCGTCACGCGCAACTTGGGCGCCGCGATCGGAACGTCATACCTGACGACGCTGCTGATCCATCGCCAGCAGGTGCAGCAGAGCTATCTAGTCGAGCACGTGTCGGTCTTTTCGCTGCCGCACATGAGGATGCCGGGCGCGGCGATGAGCCTGGCCCAGCAGTTCGCGATGGGCGAGCGGCACGGGATGGCGATGCTCTACGGCCTCGTCCAGCGCCAGGCGATGATGCTGTCATTCAACGACATCTACCGGATGCTGGCCGTCCTGATGGCGCTGATGGTGCCGACCTTTCTCTTCCTGAAGCGCGACATCCGCAACCTCCCCGTCGACGCGCACTGATGTTCCAGGGCGGTCCACAAGAACATCACCAAGCTCTCGGGATGACGGAACTCTTGCGCTCGGGATGACGGTCTTGTCTTTTTGACTGACTGAAAAAAACAGTGGGGTGGGCGTCCCTGCCCGCCACTGATTGCGCGGCTTCCGCGCCACCTTTCGTCAGTATCGACGCCGCCCCATCTCACGCACCGTCGGGCGGAAACATCATCTTGCCGGCGTGGAACTCGCGCGCGACGAAATCGATGAAGCCGTGACGCACGGGCCATTCGAGGCGGCTGTCGCGCCAGTGGATTTTGCCGTCCGGGCCTTCGAGCTCCGACGCAATGCTCGTCATGTGCGACATCTGCTCGCGCATCCGCTTGAGGTCGGCTTCGACCGCCGGGACCGCGCGCATCCGCTTCATCCACTTGAGCAGGCCGGGGAACTGCGCAAGATCGATCGCCATTGCACGCACGGTCGGCACGTGGCAGACCGCCGCGATATCCGCGATGCTGAGCGCGCCGCAGAAAAACTCGCGAGTGCCGAGCTCGTGCTCGAGCTGGCCCAGCAGGCTCTCGTATTCTTCCTTCGCGAGCGTGCGCATCTTCCATGATTCGGGAGCGTCGGCCCGCAGCGTCCCGATGAAGTAGCCGTAAGCGACCGCATCGAACGCGCGATCGCACAAGTCCTCGATCGAGCGCATCCGCGCCCGCTCGTAAGGATCGGAAGGATGAAGCGGCGGCTTCGGATGCGTCTCCTCGATGTACTCGCAGATGATCGTCGAATCGACGATGGTGCGGCCGTCGTCGAGGACCAGCACCGGGACCTCGGCGCGGATGCTCGCATCGCGCAGGTCCTCCTTGCGATCGAGCGAGTAGCATCGCTCGACTGGCTCATACGCGACGCCCTTGTAGTCGAGTGCGATCCGAACCTTGCGCGCGTAGGGACTGGTGGTGAAGGTGAACAGCTTCATCGGCATGCCCTCCGCCGCAGATAGTCGCGCAATCGCGCCGGTCTTACAAATCACGCGCAAATGTCGATAACCGTCGCGCTCCCCCGATGCAGTTCGACGCCGCGATGTCATAAGATAAGGACGAGGGCGCGGTCGCGCGCGATTCCGGGGAGGTCACGACGCGGTGAACAATCAGGCCACGATGCAGGTGAAACTAATCGACTTTGCGAGCGCGCCGCTCGAAAAGCTCTACGCCGCGTTCCGCACCTGCTATTCATCCGACACGCCAATCGAGATCTGGCAGAAGATCGAGAGCGAAAAAATCAGCCGCGAAAAAATCCGCGAATTCATCGGCGAGCGGCTCAAAACCGGCCACGCCTCGCCGCTCGAGCAGATCGTGTTCTGGTTCGCGATCGCCAACGTCTCGCGCTCGCTGTCGCATCAGTTCGTGCGTCATCGCATCGGGATCAGCTTCGAGCAGCAGAGCCAGCGCTACGTGAAATTCAAAGAGGACAAGCTCGCGTTCGTGCTTCCCAATTCGTGGACGCGCGCCGGTCTCGATAACGAATTCGACGAGCTGCTGTCACGCACGTCGGAGCTCTACGCGAAGGCGCTCAAGGCCGGCATCCCAGCGGAGGACGCGCGCTTCGTGCTGCCCAACGCCGCGCCGACGAACTTCCACGTAATGGTGAACTTTGCCGAGATGCTGCACATCTGCGATCTGCGTCTGTGTTTGCGCGCGCAATGGGAAATCCGGCGCATGGTCGCGTTGATGCGCACCGAGATCAGACGCAAGCTGCCCGAGATCGCTATCTTCCTGCAGCCCAAGTGCGGCGAAAATCGCATGGGCTACTGCGACGAGTCGCTCGACGACTGGCAGAAGTGCCCGCTCGGCAAGGCGCGCCCGCACAAGTCGAGCCTGTTCGAGCTCTACGAGCGCTACGGTTCGCGCAAGGCTCAGGCGCTCAGCGAAGCCGACTACCGCGCCGTCGAGGAAAAGGAAATTCTCTGAAAGCCGCGAGACAGAGCTTGGCGAACGAAGTCAAAACGCCCACGCTCGAAGATGCGATCGCGAGTTTCAATCGCGGTGATTATTTCGGCGCGGCTGAGAGGTTCGAGGTTATCGGGCGCGATACCGAGCCTGAGCTGAAGACCATGATCGATGCGTTTAACCGGATCGCCGCGGCGCTCCATCTGCGCTTCGAGCGCGGCGGACGACAGGCCGCGATCAACTTGTTGTCACAAGCGATGCTCACGCTCGACGACCTGCGGCCCGAGCACGCCGGTCTCGATATCGAGCGGCTGTGGAACGAGCTGCAGGCCTACGCCGACGAAGTTCGCGCGACGCCGCGCACGGAGCACACCGGGCTCAAGCATCGCACGCGCCTCTTTCTCGAAAAGCGCCGCGCGCCGAAAATAAATCCGAAGACCAATCGCAAAGACTGACCTGCCGGAGGGGACCATGAACGTCCGGATCCGAAACGCCACAGACAAGGACATCCCCTTCATCGGATGGGCGCAATTTGCCGCGGCGCGCGGCCACGTAAAGCGAGGCGTGTGGGATGTTATGTGCGCGCGCGACGATCGCGACTGCCTCGCATGGTTGACGCGGATGGCCGCGACTGAAGAGCCGCTCTCGTGGACGCGATGGTCTAACTTCATCATCGCCGAAGTCGATGGACACGCGGCTGCGGCGCTTGAGGGCTACGATCCAAAAGTCGCCACCATGAAGTACCTTATCACCGCGATCGATCAGGCTTCGCGCGAAATGGGTTGGGGCGGCGAGATCGACGCGATCAACGCCCGCTTCATGCCGCTCGAGTCGTGCATGCATGATTACGAAGAGGGCGCGTGGATCGTCGAGAACGTCGCCTGCGATCCGAAGTTCCGCCGCAAGGGCCTGGTGAACATGCTGCTCGAAGAGATCTTCAAGCGTGGCCGCGAGCAGAAATTGCGCGTCGCTCAGCTCTCGGTGTTTATCGGCAATACGCCGGCGATCACCGCCTATCAGAAGCAGGGCTTTCGCATCGCGGATGAAAAGCGCAGCCCCGAATTCGAAAAAGCAATCGGCTGCCCCGGCCAATACAAGATGCTCCGCGAGCTCTGAGCGCTCTAAGTCGTGAACCGTCAACTAAATGTTACCGTCCCCTCCCTGACTCTGAAATCCCCTCTCTCTGACCAGGGAGAGGGATTCTTAAGCGCTATGAGTAGCTGATGGATGTAACCAGGGGATTTGTCGCCGAGGGCCTGACGCGCGCGCGCTACGTCACCAACGAGCGGGTCACGATGGCGATCTTTCTCGCGCTGGTGCTCGAAAAGCCGCTGCTCATCGAAGGGCCTGCGGGCGCGGGCAAAACTGAAATCGCCAAGGTGCTCGCCGGGACGCTCTCGACTGATCTCATCCGTCTGCAATGCTACGAAGGCCTCGACGAAGCGCGCGCGCTCTACGAATGGAACTATCAGAAACAGCTTTTGCGCCTGCAAGCCGACGAGGACGAGGGCAAAAAGTGGGAGCAGGTGTCCGAGCACATTTTTTCGCGCGACTACCTCCTCGAGCGGCCGCTGCTCAAGGCGATTACCGCGCCGCGCACCGTCGTTCTGCTCATCGATGAAATCGACAAGGCCGACGAGGAGTTCGAGGCGTTTCTGCTCGAGCTGCTCTCGGACTTCCAGGTGAGCATCCCCGAGCTCGGCACGTTGAAGGCGCGCGAGCGTCCTGTAGTTGTGCTCACCTCGAATCGCGCGCGCGAGCTGTCGGAGGCGCTGCGCCGCCGATGCCTTCATCTGTTCATCGACTTTCCGGGGATTGAGCAGGAGCGCCGCATCATCGAGCTCAAGGTGCCGGATCTCGACGCGCGCCTGGCGGCGGAAGCGGCGCGATTCGTCGGCGCGATCCGCAAGCTTGGTCTGCATAAGCCGCCGTCGATCGCGGAGACACTCGACTGGGCGCGAGCGCTCGCCAAACTCGGCGTCAACGAGCTCGATGCGGAAGCTATTCGCAGCGCGCTGAGCGTCCTGCTCAAGCATGAAGACGATCGCGCCAAGGTCGAATCGAAAGCGTCGTCGCTCGCCACGCGATCGCGATGACAACGCTGCGTGACCGCCTCATCACGTTTATCGACGAACTGCGGCGCGCCGATATCCGGATTTCCGTCGCTGAGTCGATCGATGCCATGAACGCGGTGGTTGCCGCGGGGCTCGAACGTATCGCGATGCGCGAGGCGCTCGCCGCATCGCTTATAAAGGATGAGGCCGACCGCGCGACGTTCGATTCGGCCTTCGACAACTACTTCGGCGCGCCGCCTCGTGAACGCGGGACACATCCCGACCAGAGCGGCCAAACGGTATCCGCGGCAAGTGGCCGCGGCCGCCCCGGCGAGAATCCCGTGTCAGTCGAGCCGCAGGCAAAGCCTCGTCCCGAAGACGGAAAATCGCGCGGGAAACACGAGGCAGAATCCAAACCAGGCAGCGACGAAGCAGCGCGCGAGGAGGGCGCGGGCGAAGGCGAGACGTCGCAGCAGAACGAGCACGCAGAGCAGGGCGTCGAGGCCCGCGAGGATCGTCACGAGGATTCGGGAATCGAGGCGGATCGCGCAGCACAGATGCGCGCACTCGAGCGGATGCCGTTCGAGCGCTACACCGTTGTCGAATACGAGGCCGCGCGCGAAGCGCTCGCGCCGCTGGTGCGCCGTTTCAGGATTCGCCTTGGACGCCGCTTGCGCACCGCGCGCGGCGGACGCATTGATCTGCGCCGCACGATTCGCGCGGCAACCCAGCGCGGCGGCCTTCTCATCGATCTGAAGCATCGCGCGCGCCGCCCGCGCCACGTCGATCTGGTGATCCTCGCCGACGTCTCGGGTTCGGTCCGCTATGCCGCCGAGCTGCTGCTCGAGCTGACAGCTGGAGCGCGTGGATGCTTTCATCGCGTGCGGAGTTTCGTGTTTGTCGATCATCTGTGCGAAGCGACGTTCGAGTCGGGACATCTGCTGATGGAGCCCGCACCCGATCTCTATGCGCGCTCCGATTTCGGCCGCGTGCTGGTCGAGCTCTGGGATCGCCGCGCAGGATTGCTGACGCGTTCGACACTGGTCGTGATCATGGGCGATGCACGCAACAACCGCCGCCCCGCGCGCGCCGACGTGCTCGCCGAAATCGCCCGCAGCTGCCGCGGCGTAGTGTGGCTGAATCCCGAAGACCTCGCCCGCTGGGGCACCGGCGACAGCGCCATCAATCAATACGCGCGCGCAGTGGACAAGCTGATCCCAGTCCGCAACCTCCGCGAACTCCAGAAAGCGCTGCTCCGCGTCGCATAACCAATAGTCACTTACACTCACTCTGAAAGTTACGCGCCTGGTTCCCCTTCCCGTGCGGGAAGGGGTTAGGTCGATTTCTGAATCTCGATCTGAAGTCTCATCAGGATCACGTGCATCCCGATTAGTGGTGCGAGCGGCTGTTGACGAAGAGCATCGGTCGAGCGCGGGGCGAGAGTTATCTCGCCCCGCGGGTTCATCAGACAGGCTGCTTAGAACAAGGTAATGGAAACCGGAAACGTCTCAGACGCTTGCTGGCCGCAAGCATTGACCGTTGCCGTGATGAGAGCATTCTGGTTCAGATGCTGCGGCGTGAAAGTGAAGCCGTCACTCTTATCCGTGTGGTCGAAATCAGGGTACCAGCAGGTCATGACGCCACCCCGATCGAACGGGTTGGTGCAAGTGGCGTCGCCGTCGCCGTTGCTTACGTAGGTAAAGTCATAGGAGCTATAGGTCAGGGTGATCGTTCCAGTGCTGCACGGAGTCGGCTGCAGCGCGGTCACGGTGAGCACCGCATTCTTGCCCAACCTGAGTGACGTCACCGGACGATTTGTCGAGTTGTTCCATCCCCATCCGCCGGAACCGTCAAGTCCGTTAGGACCCTGGGGCGGTGCATCGATGCACAGGCTTCCGCTGCAAGAGCTCCAGCTTTCCAGTGGACCCCCGAGAATTGAAAGAACCTGAGCGGAAGCTCTGCCGGAGCTGAATCCCAGCACGGCGATCACTAATCCGGTGGCCACGATGTTGCGTAATTTGGCGTAGGTCTTCAACTGTCTCCTCCTCAGTCAGTTTTGCGCGTTGATTCGCAGTAATGGTCTTATTGGCACATCATAAATCTCAATCGCAAATATTAACGTAGCGTTGATAGTTCTAGCGGAAGGATAGCCAATGTCAAGTTTCGCCTCGATATCTGGCGATAACTAAAACGTCTCTATAATAAACAAAGCTTATTTAGATTATCTTAAGAGGCAATGTTTAAGGCGGGAGCGAGTGCGACACTTCAGGACGTTTGAAGACCCCAAAGAAGCATTGAAGTTAGCGACGCATGTCTTAAGACCAACAGAAAGATGAACAAAGTGCAGTGGAGAAGAAGGTGAGGCAACGCTGCATCCGCACCGCTTAGCGGTCTCTGCCAGCGTGTGGCTTCCGCTCCGAGGCGTCAGACGCGGCCGAGGCTATTTCAATCGGCGCCGAAGAATAAAAAACTAGAAGTCGAAGATTTCGCGCATCTTGTTCATTAGCCAGCGGCGCGCGCCGCCGCCACCGTTCTCGCCGCTGGCAGCCGCCATCGCTTCGAGGCGCTGCGTCATGCGGGTCGCGATGATTTCGCTCATCTGCTCGGCGGCTTCGGGATGCGCTTTGAACAGGCGCGTGAAGCCTTCGCGATCGATCTCGATCACCTCGACGTCGGTCTTGGCGCGATTGGTCGCGTTGCGCGGCTGGCCGGTCATGAGCGCCGCTTCGCCCACGAACGAGGGCGGACCAAGAGTGTTGACGAGGCGCATCGAGGCGTCATCAGCACGCACCAGCACTTCGACCACGCCGCGGCGAATGATGTAGAACGAATCGCCTTCATCGCCTTGGCGGACGATCGTTTCGCCTGCGCCAAACTCGCGCACCTGCACGGTCGGCAACAGCACCTTGATTTCATCCTCGGTGAGATCGCGCAGGAAATCGACCCGGCGGAGCTCCGCGATCAGGCGCGCATCGTCACGCGTAATCTTGGCCGATTGATGCTCACGCATTTCGATCGTGCGCATCGGAAAGGGAATTTCAATTGAATGGCGGCGCAGAGCGTACCACAGGCTGGACACGACGTGGTCGCGCACAGTCTCCTGCGGCCCATAGTCGTCGAGCCAATACTTGATGCGATAAATGATCGCCGACTCGCCAAACTCCCACGCCAGCACCTCGGGCGGCGGATCCCTCAGGATATGCGGCGAGTTGTGCAGAAGGCGCGCCGTCACTTCGCGTACGCGATTCGGCGCGACATCGTAGCTGATGCCGATCGAGACTTCGTCGCTGATTGCTCCCTCGCCGTAACTGACGAGCACGTCTTTTCCGATGACGGAGTTCGGAACTTCGAGGCGCTGGTTGCCGCGCGTGATAATCGTCGTCGCGCGCCATCCGATTCCGCGCACGCGGCCGAGATAATTGCCGGTGCGAACCCAGTCGCCCGGCTCAAACGGGCGCTGCACTTGCAGCGTGAGGCCGCTGAAAATGTTGCTCATCGTCTCCTGCAGCGCGAGACCGATAACCGCGGCGAAGACCGTTGTGGCGGTGAAAATCTGCGTCGGCTTTACACCGAAGTCGGTGTACGCGACGACCATCAGCACCGTGCCCCACAGCACGAGCATGATCAGGTCGCGGAAGATGGTCGAGAAATGCGCCTTGCGCCGGCGCATCAGGGCGTCGATTCCTTCGAGCCCGAGCCTGATGAGACCGAAGGCGAGCGTGGCAACCGACGCGGTGCCGACTTTCTGCGCGGTGGTCGGATTCACTATCAGGTGCGTGGCGATACTCAGCGAGAAGCTGCCTGCCAGCAGCATGAACGTCATCGTGCTCAGCGAGCGGCGCCGGCTGCGAACCGCAACCGCGCACGCCGTCAGCAGCAAAACAAAAACAATTTCGATTCCGATCGAGACGCGGAGCGGCAAGTCTCCGAAACCGAGAAATTTCTCCAGCGCTGAAGGCACGATGCTTTATCCGATAGTGTCCGCGATTTGGCTAAGCAATTTTTGCGCGTCGAAATATTCAGCGGCGATTTCGCGTGCGGCGCGCGCATGGCGCGCATAGTCCGAGTTGATTTTCTTGATGGCTTCGACCGCCTCGGTGGAATCGTCAAAGCCGAGCAGACCTGCGCCTTCGGGCACGAATTTCTCGAAGCCCGTGCGCTGCGTTACGACGGGGCGTCCCGCCGCGAGATAGCAAACCGTGCGATCGCTGAACCATCCCGTGCGCGGCCGCACATAAATGTCCTTGGCGACCGTGAACTCGCCGCGCGACGAGCTGATGAAGTTGCGATAGGTATCGATATCGAGCGACATCGGCACGACCGGCGAGAAGCTGAAGCCGCCGGCCAGCGCCGTTTCATAGTCGGGACCCGAGTTGAGATCGGTTGCGAGCTCGATCGGCTGGCCGGCGCGTTTGGCAACGTCGAGCATCTTGCAGAAGTTCACGTGCTTGGACCAGTAGTAGGTCTGTCCCGCGATTTCCATATCGCTGCCGTTGTTGCGCCAGGTACCGACGGTGGTGAACTTAGCGGGCTCCGCCGGACCAATGCCCGGATGCCATTCATCGAGCAGCACCGGCGGCCGCGTGCCATGCCAATCGATTCCCGCGGCCGGCAGCACGCAATCGGCCGCGCCGATATTCTGCGCGTACGTGAAGAAGAGCTGGTGCTGGCGCGCGAACTGGATCGCGGTCGGAATTTTGCGCTTGAGCTCGAGCTGGAACACCCCGGGATCGCTCTCGAGATAAACCAGGCAGCGGCTCTTCTCGTGCTCCTCGCGCGGCTCGGTCGCGCCGCACAGGTTGATGACGGCGTCGGCCTCGCGCAGAAGCTCGAAGCACTTCTCGCGCGGCATCCCGACGTACTCTTCACGATATGAATTCAGGAACGACCATCGACCGGCGAAGCCATAGCGGCTTAGCACCGCGTCGAGCCGGCGGAGATTGTTAGTCGGATCGTTGACCAGCGACATCGCGTCGGGATCGTAAACGTGACCGCGATGGTCCTCGACGTAGTAAACGTCGAAGCCGAGCTGACGGAAGCCAATTAAATGATGCAGCAGTTGCCACACGACGCCCGCGAACGGGTAGCGTGCAGCGAGATGGAGAACAACTAATTTTCCCTTTGCCGTTCCTTTCACCGTGGGAGAAATATTACTTGGCCGATTTGCAAAATAATATGCGCCGTCACGGCGTTGTGGCTATCCGTTCGAGGTCGGGGCGCAGGCGCAAAAGCGACTCGCGGCGCTGGCTGATATGCGCCTCGTCGGCCTCACCGAGCTGGCCCAGGAACAGATTGCGATCGGGCAGGAACAGCACGGCGCGGTAGGGGAAGCCGGGCCGAATCACCGGCCAGGCGCGCGCGGCGATCACGCCTTCGATCGCGGCCTCGGCGATCGATTCGCGCACGATTCCATCGAATTCGTACTTGACGACCGCGGCGGCGCGGAGCCGCGCCGTACGCTGCGCGGCGGGAACGCCCTGCATCCGGCGCATCACTTCGGCGACCAGCTCGTCGTCGGTGTTCTCGCGATCGCCGCCGAGCCATCGATGCGACTTCACGCCGGGCTCGCCGCCCAGTGCGTCGATTTCGAGGCCGCCGTCGTCGGCAATCGTCGGCATCTTCGCGCGCTCGAAATAGAATCGCACTTTAATGAGCGCGTTCTCCTCGAAGGTCGCGCCAGTTTCTTCTGGTGATTCGGAGATTCCGCGCGTCCGCAGCGAAATCACGTCGAGGCCGAACTCGCCGAGCAGCAAGCGATATTCCGCGAGCTTCGCGGGATTGGTGGTAGCGACGAGAATCTGCTTCATCACTTGCGCCGATGATAGGTGACGCTGAGCGCGGCGCGTTCGCCGTGCTCTTCGATCGCAAGCTCGATCAGCCGATCGATAAGCTTCGGCAGCGGCAGGCCCGAAACCTCCCACAGCTTGGGATACATGCTGATCGAAGTGAAGCCGGGGATCGTGTTGACCTCGTTGATGTAGATTTTCTTGAGATCGCGAGTGGCGAGAAAGTCGACGCGCGCCATCCCGCGCAGGTCGAGCGCCTTGAACGCGGCGATCGCGATCGTCTGGAACTTCTTAACCGCGGCTTTTGGCAAGTCGGCGGGGATGATCGTCGCCGAGCCGTGCTCGTCGACATACTTCGATTCGTAGCTGTAAAAGTCGTGGCTGCCCTTGATGATGATCTCGCCGGGCAGCGAGGCCTCGGGATGATCGTTGCCGAGAACTGACAGCTCGATCTCGCGTCCTACGCATGATTCTTCGATGAGCGCCTTGCGATCGTATTTGAAAGCATCGTCGAGCGCGGCCTGGAGCTCGCTCTGCTGCTTCACTTTGCTGACGCCAACGCTCGATCCAAGTGAGTTGGGCTTCACGAAAACGGGATAGCCGAGATCGCGCGCATACTTGGCCGCGAGTGACGGCTTGTCGGCGTACTCAGCGCGAGTGATCGCGTGATAGCGAACGACGGGAACGCCGGCGTCGCGCAGCAGTCGCTTCTGCGCGTCCTTGTCGATTCCGATCGCGGAGCCGAGCACGCCCGCGCCGACATAAGCGACGCCCGCGAGCTCGAGCAATCCCTGCACGGTGCCATCTTCACCATACGTGCCGTGCAGAACGGGAAATACGACATCGAGCGCGCGGCCGAGCCCCGGCTGAGGGCGGCCGACCTCGAGCGATTTCTCATTCGTGTGCGCGGGGACGAGCTCTCGGCTGTGCGGCAGCAGCGTGACCTGCGTGCCCTCGGAATCGAGCGCGCCGAGATGCTCGGTCTTCTCGGCCAGCACCTTCAGCGCGTCCCGCTCGAGAAACCATTTGCCCGCGCGATCGATTCCGATCGGAACGAGCTCGTACTTTTCAGGATCCATCGCCGACATCACCGTCAGCGCGGAGCGAAGTGAGATTTCATGCTCGCTGGAGCGCCCGCCGAACAGGACGCCAACGCGAAGCCGCTTCTGATGCGCCATAGTCGAGAGCCGCGCCGCCTCCATCGTCATCCACCATCACGCGGCGCCGACGATTGTCGCATTTCAAGCGCGGATGTTCGAGCACCCGGTGCTACTGGCGATAGTTCGGCGCCTCTTTGGTGATGAACACGTCGTGGACGTGGCTCTCGCGCATCCCGGCGTCGCTCACGCGGACGAATTTCGCGCGGCGGCGCAGCTCGGGCAGACTCGGCGCGCCGATATAGCCCATGCCCGACTGCAGGCCGCCGACGAGCTGCTCGATGTTGCTCGCGATCGACCCGCGATGCGGGACGCGGCCCTCGATTCCCTCGGGCACGTACTTGCCGTCGGTCACTTCCTGCTGGCCGTAGCGATCGCGCGTGCGCTCGCTCATCGCGCCGAGCGAGCCCATCCCGCGGTAAAGCTTGTAGGTGCGGCCCTGGTAAAGAATCGTTTCGCCCGGGCTTTCTTCGGTACCCGCGAACAGCGATCCGATCATTACCGTATTTGCGCCCGCAGCGAGCGCCTTGGTGATATCGCCGGAGAAACGGATTCCGCCGTCGGCGATCACGGGGATGCCGCGCGGCTCAGCGATCGCGACGACATCCATGATCGCGGTGACCTGCGGCACGCCGACGCCGGACACGACGCGCGTCGTGCAGATCGATCCGGGACCCATCCCGACGCGCAGACCGTCCGCGCCCGCATCGGCCAGCGCCTTGGCGCCTTCGGAGGTCGCGATATTGCCGGCGATCACGTCCATGTCGGGGCATTCCTGCTTGGTCGCCTTGATCGCCTCGAGCACATTGCGCGTATGACCGTGCGCGGTATCGACGATGAGCACATCGACACCCGCGCGCCTGAGCGCCGCGACGCGCTCGGCACGATCGGCGCCGACTCCTACCGCGGCGCCCACGCGCAAGCGGCCCATGCTGTCCTTGCTCGCGTAAGGATGACGGATGGCCTTGTCCATGTCCTTGACGGTGATCAGTCCGCGCAGCCGATTTTGATCATCGACCAGCGGCAGCTTCTCGATCCGATGCGCCTGCAACATCTCCTTGGCTTCTTCGAGCGAGATACCCGGCCGGGCCGTGATGAGCTTGGTCGTCATGACCTCGCGCACCTGCTTGTCGAGGCGCTTCTCGAACCGCAGGTCGCGATTAGTGAGAATCCCGACCAGGCGGCCGTTCGATACGACCGGCAATCCCGAAATTCGGTAACGCTCCATGATCGCGAACACGTCGCCGATTCGCTGCTCGGGATCGACGGTGATCGGATCGACGATCATACCGCTTTCGTACTTCTTGACGGTCTCGACTTCGGCGGCCTGCTGCTCGACGGAAAGGTTGCGATGGATAAAGCCCATCCCGCCCATCTGCGCGATCGCAATCGCGGTGCGCGATTCGGTGACGGTGTCCATCGGGCTCGAGACGAGCGGAATATTGAGGCGGACGTTGCGGGTCAGGTTGGTCGAGACATCGCACTGCGAGGGCAGGATGTCGGATGCCTGGGGCAGCAAGAGCACGTCATCGAAGGTAAGTGCTTCACGAAGCTCCTGATGCGGCATGATGGGACCTCCTTGGGTAAAAAAAAGCCCGCGGTCATCCCGCGGGCACAATTCGCCAACTCAGATTTTACGCGCGTTCCAATTTCTCAGGTGCGCCATGCTTGAGAGTATCGGTAGGCAGACAGGGAATCAATATGTCATGGCGAATGTCATCGCGGAGGTTCCAACCATGGATGTCATTGCGGCGGAAAGAAAGGCTTGTTTAGCTCTGCCGCCCTTTCCATAGTTCCAACCACAGGTTCTAGATAATCGATCAACATCCGCACAGCCTTTGCGCGCTCACGCCAAGGCAAATCGATCAGAACGGACAGTGCCTGATACCTCGCCGCGAGGACCAGCTTCTCGGAAGCGCGCTTTGGTTGAGGCCATTTTCTTGCTGACGGCTGGAGTGTTCGCATCGTTTTATCCTAATTCGTGGTTGCAATCTGTTTCGAGGCCTCTTTCACAACATCGTCCAACACACGAGTCGATAACGGGAACGCCGTGAGCAGCAACTCAATTTGGCGGTCTCCCGCAGGAACCGATGCGCGATGGAAGAGTCTGCCGGTTTCTCGCAGCGACTCCCACGTGTCTTCGCGACACGGATAGGCCAGACAGACAACGACTCGCCGTGTACGTGCGATCGTTGAGTAGGCTAGGACTTGGAGCAGATCATCACGATGACGTTCGCGCAGTTCTTCGTCGAGGTTCGTCCAGCGCCGATCCTGCATCTCTTCCCAATGGTCCTTGTACTTCGCGTCCACAATCACGGTGAGGTCCTCGCGCTCAAGTGTTACGTCGGGGATGAGCGATTTCTGGGAGCCGAGATAAGGCGGACTCCAACCGAGTGCGCGACGCGAGCCATGATTGTTTCGACCCAAGCCTCGAAAAAGGACTCCATCGACATTACCCAAGGCAATCCCTGGAGGTCGCTTAGGCCGGCAAGGCCGCGCTCGTCGACGGTCCACTCAATTGCTTCCACGCCGCGCCTGAAAATCTCAGTTCGCAAACTGCCGCGCATCCACGTCGCGACAGTCGCCGCGCGCGGCGGCATCGCTGGCGAATCTCGAACTCGGTTCAGCAACTGCTGGCAAAGCACGATCAGATCGAGCACGAACGCGCCCGCGGTGCGTTGACCCTCAAGACTTCCGAGTTGTCTTTCGAGCGTAAAGCGAATCGCGCCCTTCAGCTCGCGGTCCTCGCGCAGGTCTGGGAAACGACAGGGGACTTCCAGCAGCCGCGCACAAGACATTTTGCGGCGCGCGTATTCTTCCCATGCCACTGAGCCTCGTGGCGCGCGGCGTTCACCCGAGGTCATCTCGAATTTGCGATCAAGGTTCTGCACCAGCGCTCGCATTCGGAAGATCACGATTGCGGCCAATACCCACGGTGGTATTTTGCGTTCTGACCGCGGAAGCGACGGAGTGCCTAATGGGGAAGGCGCGACTCTCCATCCGCTCGCCCCGAGGATCGGCCCGATGCCCGGCCATCCAAATCGTGGTTTGATAACTAATCCATACTCGCTGCGTCCGGTCGTTGGCGAAACGAGCGAGACCGCGCCGATTTCTGAATGCGTGGTTACTTGCAGGTGAACTGAGGTTCCGTCGTAGGTGGTCTGTAGCTCGGCATTGAGCAACCTCAGGCGGGCGCGATTCTGTGTGGCAAATTGCTGCGCCAATCGAGCCAACTGAGAATTGGGATCGCGCGGCTGCTGTCCGGAGGCCAGAAAGCCGCTCGGTATTTGAGCGCTGGTCGAATCGAGTGTCTCGATGATCCCGCTCTGCGCCTTATATGCCCTACGGGGAATAGGCAATCGCAACTGGACTTTTTTGGCAGCGGCCATTTATGCGCACGCGGTTGCGAGCCATTGAAGGTATGATCGAATCTCTTCCGAGAACGGCGCAACATAGCCCTGCGCCAAATAATCTTCGAGCAGCGGAACCAAAGTCGTACGCAGACGGCGCTTTGCGCGCTCTTCGTCCGCTTCGAGAAAATAAGAATGGCCCGGAACAAGAGAAAGCGATTCGTCGGTGGCGTGTTCGACGAAGATTCCGAGCAGCATCCGAAACGCCTGGCGCGTCAGATCGCATCCGAGCTTCTCGACTATCTCCATTTGCGGCCAGAGTTTCGCGAACGCGAATCGACGCCTGATGGCTACATCGATAACCGCAAGACTGCGATCGGCAGTGTTCATTGTACCGATGATATGAAGATTTTCGGGGAGCTTGAATTGTTTTCCGATCCCTTCAAAGTCAAATGGTAAGTTCAACGTCCGCGGTTCCTTCTCGTCCGCTTCAAGTAGATAGATTGCTTCGCCCAAAACCTTTGCCATATCGGCACGATTTATCTCGTCGATATGCAATAGGTATTTAGCGCCTCCACTGAGTTTGGACGCTTTCTCAGCCGCTTCCATTAAATAGCCCGCTTTGGGTTTGAAGCTGAGTCCAAGGTCTCTGTTAGACGACTCCGGCGCGAGACCACCAATGAAGTTCTCGTAAGTAGTATTGGCGTGAAACTGTATTGTGGTGCCCTCGCCTTTGTATCGAGACGAAATCAAATCTCGCGCGAGTTTGGTCTTTCCTGTACCAGGCGGCCCTTCGATTAGCACGTAACGCCGCTCCTTCAGCAGTTGAGTGATACTCACTTCGTTTTCGCGTGGCATGAGGTATCGGAACCACTGCGTCTGAATCTGCTCCGCTTCAGATAAGTGCGGCCCTAGTGGTGTGATGCCTCGCTCATCGAACATCAAATCCAGAAAAGCAGTGAGCCCATCGAGGGTCGAGCGGCGGTCGTCGAATGCCGCGAACATTCCGTAAATGAAAGATCCATATTTCTCCAGAGTCTGATTGTATTTCGGAAAATCGCCACGCACCTCCTTCGGCAATTGTTGTTCAGTCCGCGTTGGATCATATTTCGCCCAAGCGACGCGCTTGCCCTTTCCGAATTCAGCATTTAGCCAGTCGCAGATAGCCCTGACCTTCCGCGAATGCCCTGGGCGACCGAGAATCACCTCGTCTGGCGCGAGCCCGTTAGTGCCAACAACGAACGTAATTAGCGCGGAGCGATCGACACCGGGAAAGATCGCGACGGACATCCCGCCATACGCCCCCGATTTCGGGTTTTGCGGATTTATAAAGGCAACAAAGGGAGCGAAATCCGAATTTTCCGGCGCTCTTGGATTCCTGATTTGAAACTTGCTTTCTTTAGTGTTGGCTGGGTAGCGGCCATTCGGCGAACCAAACAGCGCGTTCCAACCTTGCTCGGCTTTTTCAGGCCAGTCCTTGGAGTAGTTCTGCTCGAAAATAAGATCGAGTAATTTATCCCCCCACATTCTCAATTCTCACTTTCCGGTCCAGGAGGGCTGGCGTTTTTCTAAAAAGGCGCAGATGCCTTCCTGGGCGTCCGAGGCCATCGCGTTCAGGCTCATTACTTCCTTGGTGTAGTCGTAGGCTTTTTGCTGGTCGAGGTCGATTTGGGCGTAGAAGGCTTGTTTGCCGATGCCGATTGTCAGAGCGCTGGCGTCGGCGATTTGTTGGGCGAGTTTCCGCGTTTCGGATCTCAGGTCGGCGTCTTTTACTACTCGATTGACGAGGCCCCACTCCGATGCGGTGTGGGCGTCGATTGGGATGCCGGTCAGCAGCATCTCTATGGCGCGTTTGCGGCCGATTGCGCGGGAGAGCGCGACCATCGGGGTCGAGCAGAAGAGGCCGATTTTCACGCCGGGCGTGGCGAATCTCGCGCTCTCGCTGGCGACGACGAGATCGCAGGTTGCGGCGAGCTGGCATCCCGCCGCGGTGGCGATTGCGTGGACTTGCGCGATGACTGGTTGTGGAATCGCCTGCACCGTCTGCATCAGTTGCGCGCAGAGATCGAATTCGTGGCGATAGAATGCGAGATCGCGGGCGTGCAGCTCCGAGAGATCGTGACCGGCGCACCATGCGGGGCCGTTCGCTGCAATTATCAGGGCGCGCGCGTCTTTGCGCGCACCGATCGCTTTCAGCTCCGCCATCAGCTCGGACATCATCGCGACCGAGAGTGCGTTGCGCTTCTCGGGCCGGTTCATCGTGATCGTGACGATGCCCGATTCTTCGTCGATGATGAGGTTGCGCTCGCTCATGGTGATGGCCTCCGGCTTTGAATTTAGTTTTGTGTTGATGTGAGGAGCAATCGCGATAAGTGATGGATGATGCGCTCTGGTTCTATAAGGATCGCGCTTCGCGCGCTTACGGGAGTGGCGGGGCCGATGGCAGGCATCCCAATTCGAATGAGCTAGCGCTCTTTCCATTCTTCGGGGAAGAGCAGCAGGAGATCCTGGCCGAGGGCGCGGACGAGGAAGCGCTGCATCTCGTTGATTGCGCGCTCCAGCGCGCGGCCCCCGATTAACCAGTGCCCGCGTCCCGGGATCTTTACCAGCTTCGCCCCGAGGTTCTCCGCCATCGCCGTCACGCGATCGAAGGGGGCGAACGGATCCGATTCGCCTGCGATTATCAGCCTTGGTGCGGCGCGCGATGGCTCTGGGAGCTCTACTGCGCCGTGTGCGACGTCGAGCGCGGCGGCGCCAGCGTCGGGGATCATTGCGGAGATCATCACGTCGCGCTGGAATGCTTCGGCGTCGGCTACGAAATCGAAAAGCGTGCGGCCGGACGGCGCCGGGAGTGCGCGCCCGCGCCATAGTGCGAGGCGGTTTGCGATGCCGGTGACGAATGGCGAGCGGAATCCGGGGAGCATCGGCGCTAGTGCGACTCCTGCTTTGATTCGCGGGCGGCCGGCGAGGCACATCGAGAGGAGGCCGCCGATTCCGTGGCCGGCGACGATCACTTCGCGATCGATTGCGTCGATCGCTTCACCGGCGAGCGCTAGCAGATCGTCAAAATGCATCGTGCCGAGCGGTGCGCCAGCGGATCGCAAGTCGGGCGCGTAAACTTCCCATCCGATTGTCGCGAGGTAGCCGAGCATCACCGCGAGATGCCGCGAGGTCGTAAACAGCTCAGGCAGCAGCACGATCGGCGACGCGAACTTGATCGGTTCGGGCCGCTCGATTTGCGCCGCGAAGCGGCCGAGCTGCGTGTCCATGCTTCAGGCGTCGCGCCGCTGCGCCCCCATCACGCGCGCGAAGCGGAAGCTCGGGAAGATCTTGCGCCCCGACGCCATCTGGCCGAAGCGAATCAGCTCGTCGGCCGCCCATTGCGCGGTATTGGCCGCGCGATGCGCATAAAGCGTCGCCTTGTCGAGCGCGAGTTCCCGCGACACGCGCACGCTGGCGTTGTAATACGGCATGAGCGCGGCGTCGCGCTCGCGAGTGAAAGTGGACATCGCGTCGGCACTGATCGCACTGCCACGCGATGCTGAGAACCATTCGGGTGCAAGGGTTTGCATGATATCGGCGCTCATCAGTGCGAGCGAATGCCCTTGGCCGAAGAGTGGATCGACATGGAGACCGGAATCGCCGAGCAGCAGCGCGCCGTTGACGACGGGATCGCGATAGGTGTTGAGAAGAAATCCTGCGGAGAGCACCTTGCTCGCGATCGTCGCGCCTTCGAGCACTTTGCCGACGAGGAGCGACTTGCCGAGATGCGCATTGAAGTTGCCGGTGAGATCGGTGCGGAAGTTCCGCATCTCCTCGGTGTCGAAAGCGACCGCAGCGACGGCGCGGCCATCTTCGCATCGACAGATTAAGCTCGCTTCGCCAGGCGCCGACTCGAACTCAGTGAGCAACTCGTCACGGAGGCGTTGGTGATCGACGCCCTGGTAGTAGGCGTAGTAATAAGCGCGGCGGCAAGGGACATCGACGCGCTTGAACGCGCCGAGGCGTTCCTCACCGAGCTGCGCGATTGTCGAGCGGAAGCCGTCGGCGCCGATCGTGAGCGGGGCGTGGAACTCGTGGGAGCCAGTCGAATCCTCGCCGCGGATGCCGACGATCGCGCCGTCCTCGATGATCAAATCGGTGACGCGAAAGCGCTCGCGCATCATCACGGATTCGATACCGCGCGCCGCATCGATCATGGCCGCGTCCATCTTGAGGCGGCCGAGGCAGAGGCCGCGAATATCTTCGCCGTTCTGGATCAGGCTGCTGGTGTAGTCGAAGCCGGGGCCCGTGGCGCGCATCGCATCGAAGCGCACGCCGCCGAGCTGCTCGAGCATCGGCAGCACGCCCATCTTCGCGAGCACCCTCGTGCCGCCGGCGAGCACGATATGCGTCGAGATCGTGTCGGAAGGAAACGCAGCTTTATCGACGACGAGCACGCGACGGCCTTGCCGCGCGAGCATGATCGCGGCGGCGGTGCCGGCGACACGTGCGCCAACGATTATCGCGTCGAACTCATGAGGGGTCGATGCCATCCGGGCCTCCGGCGAGCACAGTGCCGTCCATGATTTAGGAGAGCGGCGGGCGACGAGGCAAGCGCGCGTCCACAAAAAGAGAGAGCCCCCGATGTCGGGGGCTCTCGGTTATACGAGGCTCAAAAAGCCTCGGCCTTATTCCAGCAGCTATCCAGCCTTAGCCAGCCTTCGGGTTTTGCCCGAAGGGAAACTTGTTAGTGGTTACTTCTTTTTGGTGGTCTTCTTAGCCGGCTTCTTCTTTGCTGGCATGGCCTTCTTACGCATCGGTTTGGATTTTGCGGTCCGCTTGGGAGCGGCTTTCTTCTTAACTGGCATAGGTCCTCCTCTCGAGTCGGGATGCTGCTGGAAAAGCACCCATTCTAATAGGGGAGACGATTCTCCCTCGATACGGTGCCGATTATAGAAACGTGTTATTCGTAACGCAAGAGCTGTAGAGAAGAATTTAGAAAGAAATTTTAAAGTCGAAAGACTCTAGGACCTGCCGCGATTTTCATGATTTTAGAATATCGTTCATCCATTAGCGCTCTTGAATTGCGAAGGCCCAATGCTTTACCATCGGCAGGATGTCGCGGTTGAGCTTCCATCTTAGGCGCCAGTGGCCGAGCCTGGCCCTGGGAGGGGTCCTGCTAATACTGGTGGTTAACGGTATTTGGGGGCCTTTGGGGCCGCGCGACCTGTTGACCCTCCGTCAACATCGGGTGGCGCTCGAGGCCCAGCGCCAGGCCCTGCTCGATCGCAACGCAACGCTCAGAACAAGCGTTCAGAAGCTGCGTTCCGACGATAGATACCTCGAACACCTTATCCGGCGCGAGCTTGGCTACACCCGCTCCGGCGAGCTCGTGTACAAGTTCGCCGACGAGCCCCCCGCGCCGCCGCATTAAAAGATCGACTTGCCGATCAACTTGTAGTCACGCGCCTGCTGCTCGAGCTCTTCGCGGAAGTCCGGATGTGCGATCGAGATCAGCGCGCGCGCCCGCTCCGGCACCGACTTGCCTTTCAAGTTGACCATCCCGAATTCGGTCACCACGTACATCACGTCGGTGCGCGGCGTCGTCACGATGTTGCACTCGTCGATTCGCGCGACGATGCGGCTCGCGCGATGGCCGTGGCGCTCGTACGTCGATGCAAGGCACATGAACGATTTGCCGCCGCGCGAGGCATACGCGCCGCGCACGAACTGGAGCTGCCCGCCGGTGCCGCTGATCTGCCGCACCCCCGCAGTTTCGGAGCAGGCCTGGCCCGTGAGATCGAGCTGCGCGCAGTTGCAGATCGAGATCACCTTGTCGTTCTGCATGATGTTGGCCGGGAGATTCGTGTAATCGACCGGCCCCGCGAAGCAGGCCGCGTTGCGATCGAGAAAGCGATACATCCGCTCCGATCCCGCGGCGAAGGTGTAGGTCATCTGGTAGAGATTGTTTTTCTTGTGCGCGCCGGTGACCTTGCCCGCTTCGTAAAGCGAAACGATCGAATCCACGAACATCTCGGTATGCACGCCCAGGTCGGTGACATTTGAGGTGGCGAGCAACTCGCACACCGCGTTGGGCATCGCGCCGATTCCGATCTGCACGCAGGCCCCGTTTTCGACTTCAGGCGCGATCAGTTGCGCGACTTTCTGATCGACCTCGCTCGCCGGCGGATTGATGAGCTCGGGCAGCTTGTGCCCTCCGCCATCGACGACGAAATCAACGTCGCGAATATGCACGCCCGTCTCGACGCCGAACACATAAGGAATGTTCGCGTCGGTCTCGACGATCACCGTCTTCGCTTTCTCAGTGATCGCCTTCTCGTACGTTATCGACGGGCCGAAATTGAAGAAGCCCTGCTCATCCATCGGCGCGGTTTTGATCACGGCGACGTCGACGTCGATGAAGCGGCGGTAGTAATCGGGCGCCTCGCCGAAGTTCATCGGCGTATGGATGCACAATCCGCGATCGTGCATCTTGCGTTCGAGGCCGGAGAAGTACCACGAGATGTAATTGACGTGATCGCCGTCGGGATCGGCCTCGACGATCGCGCGCGGCTTGAGCGCGAGGCATCCGCGCAGCTTGACGCGTTCGAGCTTGCCGATTCGCGCCGCCAGCGCGGCATCGATAACGTCGGGCTGGCCGAGGCCGAAGCCGTAGTCGAGCCAGTCGCCCGACTTCACTTTCGAGGCGGCCTCATCGGCGCTTACGGTTTTGCGTTTGAGTTCGTCGCGATACGAAATCGACATAGCAAATCCCCACTCGCGCGCGGGTTTACGCTTGACTGCATCTTCGGCGTAGGGTTTGTTCAACCGCGCGCGTCCGATCAATGCCAAGTAACGAACCACTCAAGCAAGCACCCGCGCCCGCCGAGTCGCGCGGCGCCTCGCAGCTAATTCTCTTTCTGACGGTCTTTATCGATCTACTCGGCTTCGGAATCGTCATTCCTTTTCTGCCGATGTTCGCGCAGAAGATGGGCGTGGGCGCCGCCGGCGTGGGCCTCGTGCTCTCGATCTACTCGCTGATGCAACTGATCGTCGCGCCGATTCTCGGCCGGGTCTCGGATCGCATCGGGCGCCGGCCGGTGATCATGCTCGGCCTGCTCGGCTCGTCGATCGGATACGTCATTTACGGCTTCGCCGGATCATTTGTATGGCTGCTCGTTTCGCGCGCGGTTCACGGCGCATGCGCCGGGACGGTTTCGACCGCGCAGGCGTACGTCGCGGATACGACGACGGTGGAAAATCGTGCGCGCGGCATGGGACTCATCGGCGCGGCGTTCGGACTGGGCTTCGTGCTGGGTCCGGCCCTCGGCGGAATCCTGGGCCACGCGAGTTTGCGCACTCCGGTTTTTTTCGCCGCGGCGCTCACCTTCGGCAATCTGATCTTCGCCGCGACGCGATTGCCGGAGTCGCATCCGCCGGAGCCCGGCGCGCGACTCGAGTTCTCGCATCTGTCGGCGCCGATCCTCCAACTGCCGCGGCAACTCGCGCAGCACAACCTCGCGCGGATGTTCCTGATCGCATTCTTGATGACATTCGCCTTTGCGGCTCTGGAAGCCACTTTCGCGATGATGGTGCCGCACGTCTATGGCTACGGCGCGGCCGGAGTGGGCGGACTCTTCGCATTCGCCGGACTCATCCAGGCGCTCGCGCAAGGCTACCTTGTCGGCAAGATCGTCGAGCATACCGGAGAGGCACGGCTCCTGAAGATCGGCCTCGTGCTGATGGTCGCGGGACTCGCGCCGCTCGGCAGCGTGACCGAGCGCGGCGCCTTGTTTGCGATGCTCGCGGCGCTGTCGATCGGCTACGGCTTCGCCAGTCCTTCGGTCGCGAGTCTGATCTCACGTTCGACCCAGCATGGTCTGCAGGGCGAGGTGCTGGGCGTCAGTCAGTCGGCGCAGTCGCTGGCGCGAATTCTCGGACCGATCGCAGGCGGTATCATCTACGAGTTAGCGGGACCGGCCGCGCCTTACCTGGCCGGAGCTGTGATCGCGGCGATTGCGCTTACGATCACGGGCGGAATCGAAATTTCGCGAGACTGATAAGGGGTTAGCGATGCTCGCAGTTGTGATTGCACTTCATGTCTTCGGCGTCATCACCTGGGTGGGCGGCCTGCTCACGCTCGCATCGCTGCTGGCGCGCGTGCCCGAGGAAGTTGGCGTAGCGAAAGAGCGGATCATCGTTGTGACGCGGCGGCTCGGCCTCGGCGTTCACCTCGGCGCCGCAATCACGATCGTGCTCGGCATCGCGTTGATCTTCATGGAACCGGGCGTGATCAAGCAGGGCTGGCTGCACCTGAAGCTGACGTTGGTGGTGATCCTGCTCTACTTCCACTACCGCTTCTTCAGCCGCGCGGCCCAGCTCGAGAACGATCCGTCGCGCGCCACGCGTGGCGAGTTCATGATGATCCACGGCATCGTGAGCCTGCTGCTCGTCGGCATCCTGCTGCTGGTGATGCTGAAGCCCTTCTCGGGGTAAGTCGGCTCGACATTTAGAAACAGAACTCGCCACGAAGAGCACGAAGGCACCAAGATCTTCTAGTAGTGATCCTTCATCTCGCGGGCTTTGGCGAAGATCGCGATTGGATCGCTGCCGATCGATGGATCCGCGTTCTTGATGCTGGCGCGGAGCTCGGCGCTGTCGGTGCGTAGAAACGGATTGGTTTTTTTCTCGTCGGCGATCGTCGAGGGCACCGTCCACTTGCCTTCGGCCCGCGCCTTCACCGCCCAGTCGTGCTTGGCCTTGAGCGCGGCGTTGCCCGGCTCGAGCGTGAGCGCGAAGCGGAGATTTTTTTCCGTGTATTCGTGACCGCAGTAAACTTGCGTCGCGTCCGGCAGCGCCGCGAGCTTGGCGAGCGACGATACCATCGTGTCGGCTTTGCCCTCGAACACGCGGCCGCATCCTGCGACGAACATCGTATCGCCCGTGAACACCGCGTTGAGCTTCGGAAAAAAGTACGCGACGTGGCCGTTGGTGTGCGCGGGGATTCCGATTACGCGGCCTTCGAGCGCGCCGATCTTCACCGTGTCGCCATCGCCGACAGGATTCGTCAGCGCCGGGATACGGCCGTTCTCGGCCTTGGCGCCATAAATCGCGATGCCCGGGATCTTCGCCGCGATGTCCGCGTTGCCGCCCGAATGATCGCCGTGCCAATGCGTCGTCAGCACCGCGACGAGTTTCACGCCATGCTGTTTCGCCGCCGCGATTACCTTGTCCGCTTCGGCACAATCGACAACGCCGCATTCCTTGCTCGCGTCGTCAACAATCAGGTACGCGAAATTATCCGAGAGTTGAGGAACAATGAATATTGCCATCGTGACTCTCCTGTCGCCGCGCGGGCGCGAGTTTAGAAGCCGACGATATTGTATCCCACGTCGACGTAGATCGTCTGGCCCGTGACGCCGCTCGAAAGTTCGCTCAAAAGCGCCGCCGCCATCGAGCCGACTTCCGCCGGGCGCATCGCGCGCCTGAGCGGCGAGCGCTCTTCGACATCATGCGCCATCGTATGAAAGCCGCTGATAGCCGACGACGAGAGCGTGCGCGCCGGTCCCGCGCTAAGCGCGTTGACGCGGATATTCTTGCCACCAAGATCCGTCGAGAGGTACCGCACGCAGGCCTCCAGAGCCGCCTTGGCGACCCCCATCACATTGTAGTTCGGAATCGCGCGCACCGCGCCGAGGTAGCTGAGCGTGACGATCGAGCCTCCCCCGCGCGCTTCCATCAGCGGCTCCGCAGCTCGCGCGAGCGCGACCAGCGAGTACGCGCTGATCTCCATCGAGCGCGCGAAATTCTGCCGGCTCACGTTGAGAAACCGATCGCGCAGATCCTCGCGCTCGGCAAATGCGACCGCATGCACGAGCAGATCGAGCCCACCCCATTTCTCGCCCAGCGCCTTGAACACCTTCTCGATACCGGCGTCGTCGGTCACGTCGAGCTCGCCGATCACATCGGCTTCGATCTGCGCGGCGAGTGGCCGCACGCGCTTTTCGAGCACCTCGCCCTGGTATGTCAGCGCGATCTCGGCGCCTTCGCTGTGGAGCGCCTGCGCGATCGACCAGGCGAGGCTCTTATCATTGGCGACGCCCACGATTAGCCCGCGCTTGCCTTGAAGAATTGCCATCGCGATTTTTCCTTGCCGCCAGTTTGGCGCGACGCGCTGCTAGAGCCCGATCTTCATCCCGTCATAAGCGATCTCGAGGCTTCCGTCGCCCGGATCGATTTCCTTATGACTCAGAACTTCGCGCCCGAGATGCGTCAGCACCATGCGGCCGACCTCGAACTTATCACGATTGGCCGCAAGTTCAGGGTAGTTGAGATGAAAGGTGAGATGCTTGCTTTCGAAGTAGGTGCACTCGCACAGAAACAGATCCGCGCCGCGCACGAATTCCGGCAGCGCGTCGTTCCATCCACTGTCGCCCGAGAAGACGATCGTCTTGCCGTTGATCCCGATCCGCAGCGAGAGCGAAATATCCGGCTTGGTATGGGGACTCCGAATCGCGCCGATCGTGACGTTCCTCGCGCGCACTCTCTTGCCCGGCTCGAGCACGAAAAACTTCAGCTTCTTCGCGAGCTCGCTCCCGGTCGCCTTCTTGCCGGGCTTCGACAGATCGGCGTTGGGATACAGAAGTCGGACGAGGCCGTTGACGCGCTCCTCGAGGTGGCGCGGACCGATAACCGTCAGCGGACGCTTGGGGGGACTTTCCCACATGTATTCGAGCATCAGGAACGGCAGCCCGGCGATATGATCGCCGTGCAGATGACTGATGATCAGGAGATCGATACTGTCGGGAGGAATATTCGCTGCTTTGAGCAGACGCAGGACATCGGGACCGGCCTCGAGCAGGATGCGAACGCCGCCTGCATCTATTATATATGCCGACTGAGCGCGCCCTCCGCTGGCGAATGCGTCCCCGGAGCCGAGTATCGTAACGTTGACGGAGGTGTCGCGAGCCGGAATCGCATTCATGAAGAGAGCGCTATGCTAGTATGATGTCCGTTAGCGCGCAATTGATGGAGTTTGTTCGATGAAGCAGGTCAAGGTTGGCGTTGGCTTCGGCCTCTGGCGCCTCGGGATGCCATCGGCGGACGAACTCGTCCGCGTCGCCGCGCGCGCCGAGGACTGGGGTCTCGATTCGTTCTGGCTCTCCGATCATCTTCTCGCGCCCTCACCCGAATTAGACGTAGTCGCGACGCTTTCCATGCTCGCCGCACATACGTCGCGCATGAAACTCGGCCCGAGCGTCCTGCTGCTCAACCTCAGGCATCCGCTGATGGTCGCCAAGGCATTCGCCTCGCTTGATTACCTCTCGGGGGGCCGGATGGTGATGGCGGTCGGCACCGGCGCGAACGTCGCCGACTATGCGCTCTGCGGCGTGCCGGCGGAATCGCGGGGCAAGCGGCTCGACGAAGGAATCGAGGTGCTGCGCGCGGTCTGGAAGAATCGCAAGGCGAGCTATCACGGAAAATTCTTCAACTTCGATGACGTCACGATCGAGCCGCGCCCCACGCCGCGTACTAACAACGAATCGGGCACGATGGACATCTGGGTCGGCGGCAAATCCGACGGCGCGCTCAAGCGCACCGCCCGCCTGGCCGACGGCTTTTTCGCTTCGTTCCAGACGCCCGACGAATACGCGACCAGTATCAATAAGATTCGCGAGTATGCTGCCGGTTACGGCCGCGCCAACGCGCGTATCGAGGCGGGCCTCATCCTACTCTGCCGCATTGCGGGCTCGCGCGAGAAGGCGCTCGATGAAATGAAGCCGATGCTCGCTGCGATGGGCCGCGGCGCCGAGCAGTTCCTCGAGCGCTCGGTGTTCGGCTCGCCCGAGGATGTCATCGGCCGCCTCAGCGAGTACACGCAGCACGGCCTCGACAAGTTCGTGCTGTGGCCGATCGCGGAGCCCTCGGCATGGCCGCGGCAGATCGAGCTCATCGGACGAGAGATTGCCTCGCACTACGCACGTGCATCGTAAGCGCCGGCTCCTCACCGCAATCGCGATCGGATTGGCGCTCGCGCTCGGCGCAGGATGCAAATCATCGCCGCCGTCGCCGGCGCCCGTGCATCGTAACCTCTACGCAAGCGCCGAGGATGTCGAGCTGCAATTTCGTGGCAAGACCTTCGTTCTCGGCGATAACAACGAGGTTGCCGAGGTCCGTCCCGTCGGATGGCCCAAGGATCAGTTCATGCGCCTGCCGTTCTGGTTCGGCATCAACGTGCTCGTGCCTGGAGTCACGCAGCCGAAGGAAGGCGACTACTACGTCATCAGCGAGGCGATGCTCGGCAAGCCACTCGCGACCGACGAATGGATGATCGAAGCGGGCAGCACTCTGGTTAAGCAGGAAGCGGTTTTCGATACAACGCGCACGCACTATGTCGGCACGGGAAAAATCCTGCCGACGATCGTGCAATACATGGGGCTGCGGCAGTTCACGACGCCGGAAGGCAAGACCGTGCAGATTCCGATCCTGCGCGAGGTCTCGCTGCCGATGAAGTGGACGCTCGAGGGCGGCATCCCTGCGAGCTACGCCCGCTACCACAAGGAATGATCGCGCGCCGCATCATATTCGCCGCGCTCGCGCTTGCGATCGTGCCGTTCGTCTCCGCGTGTCCGAACAAGGCGCTCGATTTCGGCCCGACCGGCGAAATCACTACGCCGCCCGACGACCAGCTGAGCCGCGACATCATCCGCGACTTCGCGGGCCACGATTTCGTCCTCGGCAACAACGATCGCCAGGCTGAGGTAACGCTCTACGGCCAGAAGCCGCCGCATAAGCTGCTGATCCCGTTCTGGCTCGGCGTGAATCCGCTCTACCCCGGATTCCTGCGCCCCACAGTCGGCCATATCTATGTAATCAGCGCGTCAACGGCAGTGCTCCCGCTCGGCAACGACGAATACCTGATCCGCGCCGGCTCAAAGCTCTTCAAAAGCGACACGCTCTTCGAAACCACCCACACCCGCTACACCGAAATGGGCCCGATGCTCCCCACGATCGTGCGCTTCACAGGCACCCGCGTGATCACAGTCCCAAAGGACGCCCCCGCCACCGGCACGATCACCGAGAAGGTCCCAGTCCTACGCGAAGTATCACTCCCAATGCATCTCGACGAGCCAGACCCAGGCTACGCAAAATTTGAAGTGAGAAATCCGGTCTCGTCGGCATCGTCTCAACCGCACTAGGTTCGCTGGAGCAAAACGCGCGGACCAGCGTATGACAATCAGTTAGCACGAAGCCTTCCTATCCCTCTCCTGGGATAAGGAGAGGGGCCAAACGGTCAGGAAAAGCTGTGATGACATCGTGTTAGCGAAGTTCCGTCAATCCACCTCCCGTTATTTCACGGGAGAGGGCGCCTGGCGCGCGATCGAGCGCCTTTGGCAGGTGAGGGTTCTGAGTATTTGAGACGCAGCGAATATTTCACTGCGAATTAGATCAGTTGTCCTCGGACTCCTGCAGCGTCGCCGTGGGGAGCAAATCGGGCGGGACATCTTCCAGGAATCTTGAGGCGCGGCCCATTACGTGACCGAAAGTGCGGTCGAACATGTAGATGGGGTACGAGAGGTAGAGTTCGTCGCGGGCTCTGGTTGAGGCCACGTACATCAGGCGACGTTCTTCTTCGATTTCTTCGGGGCCTACGCTCATTGGACCGGGGAAGCGGCCGTCTGCGGCCCAAATCAGAAAGACCACTTTCCATTCGAGACCTTTGGCGGAATGGATCGTGCTGAGGGTGACGTAGCCTTCTTCGGGTTCCGTTGATAACACGCCGTCGAGCGAATCGGTTGGCGGCTCGAGCGCCATGTCGGCGAGCATCGATTCGAGCGAACGATAGCGCTCCGTCAGATTCTGGAAATGCTCGAGGTCGCGCTCGCGCTTCGGATGGTCGTCGGGATAGGCCTCGCGCATCAGCGGCAAGTAGTATTCGAGCGTCGATGCGATCTGTTCCGCGGGTCGCTGGCCCTCGCCGCGCAGCACCTGGAACAATCCTGCGAGGCGCTTCAGACCGCTCTCAGAGCCAGCGCGCGTGCCGCCCATCTTCGCCAGCGCATCTTCAGGCCGCTCCGCACTGACGATCGCGTCGACCGAACGCTCCGCCGTGCGATGGCCTATCCCCTTCACCAGCATCAGTATGCGCAGCCACGACACGGCGTCCGTCGGATTCGCGACAACGCGCAGATGCGCGAGCACGTCTTTGATGTGCGCGGTCTCGATAAACTTGAAGCCGCCGCGCTTGATAAACGGGATGTCCCGCCGCTGCATCTCGAGTTCGAGGTCGAACGAATGAAAGCTCGAGCGGAACAGCACCGCGATTTCGTTGAGCTCGACGCCTTCCTCGCGCAATTCGAGGATGCGCTGCGCGACGAAACGTGACTGCATGTGTTCGTCCTGTGCGCGCACCAGCAGCGGGCGGAACTCGCCGCGCCGCCCGGTGAATAGCGCCTTGGTGTATTTCTCACCGGCGCGCGAAATCAGGTCGTTGGCGACGTCGAGAATTCCCTGCAGCGAGCGATAATTCTCCTCGAGCTTGACCAGCTTGGCGCCGGGAAAGAGCGCCGGGAAATCCATGATGTTGCGGAAGTTCGCGCCGCGAAACGAATAAATTGACTGCGCGTCATCGCCGACCGCCATCACATTGTGATGATCCATCGCGAGCAGCCGCACCAGCTCGGCCTGGATCAGGTTGGTGTCCTGGTACTCGTCGATCATGATGAAGCGGTAGCTCTCCGCGATACGCTTGCGGATATTCGGATACTGCTGGAGCAGCTCGGCGAGCCGATAGAGCAGATCATCGTAGTCGAGCAGGCCGCGCTCGCGCTTGTATTCTTCGTACTTCGCGGCGAGTTGCAGGATTTCCGTCTTGTGCTCGATCAGGTGCGGAAAATCGGTCTCGATTTCTTCGTCCAGCTCGCGCCGCTTGTTGCGCGCCATGCTGATCACTTCGGCGATCGTGCTCTTCTTCGGAAAGCGCCGCTCGCGCGAGCCGAGGCCGAGGCGAGTGCGGAGCAGGTTGACGACGTCCTCCATGTCGGCGCGATCGAGGATGGTGAAATTCGGCTTGAGGCCCATCGCGTTGCCATGGCGGCGCAGCACGGTATTGGCGAACGAATGAAAAGTGCCGCCTGCAACTGCGCCCGCGCGATCGCCGACGAGCTGCTCCGCGCGCCGGAGCATCTCCTGCGATGCGCGCCGCGTGAACGTCAGCAACAGGATCGCGCCGGGCGGCACGCCGCTCTCGATAAGCCGCGCGACCCGATAGATGAGCGTGCGTGTCTTGCCGGAGCCCGCGCCGGCGATCACGAGCAGCGGACCCTCGCGATGACGCACCGCTTCAAGCTGCGCCGAGTTCAACAGCTCCGCGTATTTGATCTTGAAATTGCGCTCGTCGGTAGGCGGCGCCTTCGGCTCGCGCAGATATATGACCTTGTCGGCCACGGCGCGCATATCGTATCACGCCGCGGGCCTGCGATGCGGCTAGGGCACGAACAGATTCGGCGCGATCGTCGGAATCGGCGTCGGAAAGCGCGCGATCGGCGTCCGCGCGCTGAAGATACTCGTTGGCGGCGACGGCGTGGCGAACGGGCTGAACGTCATATAATCAGGCGGCGGCTCGGGCTGCTCCTTGCGCACGTGAGAATCAACGACGATCCGATTATCGACGGTGATTTCCTGGGTGCCGAGGTAGGCGCGCGCGCGCTGCTCGGCGTGGTAGCGACCCTGGTCCGTCGCGACGAAGCCGTAGAGAATCACCTGGCGGCTGCCGTCGTCGCCGTCGAGCACCTGCGCCCCGACCATCGGCAGCCGATGCTTGTGCAGATGCTTCGTGAGCGCCTGGCTCGAGGCGTCGTCGCGGGTGTAATGCTCGGCGAGCGCGGTCCCCGCAAGGACGATCATCACGATGGCGGCCACCCGCAATATCCTGCAACCCACTCGCGCGCCTCAGGCCGGATCATAACCCCCGACGCGTACGCTGTGCATCAAAAAAATCGGCGTGGACACGTTAAGCATCCACGCCGATCTCACCGGGCTATGCTACTTTGCTACTGAATCTGGATCATGCCGATCTGCGCCTGCTCCTTCTGCACCACCGCCGCAGGCAGCGGAGCGTACTTCAGGGGTGCCGCATATTGCTGACCCGTCGTGAGCGCCCAGCCCAGGAACTTCTTGATCGCGTCGCCCACGTCCTTGTTCTTCTGCTGCTGATAGACCAGCAGATAAGTGAACGAGGAGATCGGATAGGCCTGCGGTCCGGGCGCATCCGTGATCGACACGCGGAAGTCGGCCGGGATCTGATCCGCCATCGAGGCTGCCGCCGCCGTTACGCCGTCGAGGCTCGGCACAATCCAGTTGCCCGCCTTGTTCTGCAGCGTCGCGTACGGGATGTTGTTGTGGAGCGCGTAGATCAACTCGACGTAGCCAACACCCCCGGGAGTCTGCTGGACCAGCGCGGTCACGCCCTCGTTGCCTTTGCCGCCGAGGCCCGACGGCCACTTCACCGACGTGCCCTTGCCCACATCGGTCTTCCAGGAGTCGCTCACCTTCGACAGATAGTCGGTGAAGATGTACGAGGTGCCGCTGCCGTCGGAACGATGGCAGGTCACGATGTCGGTGGAAGGAATCGTCGCGCCGGGATTGACGGCCTTTATCTTGTCATCGTCCCACTTCGTAATTGCGCCGGAAAATATATCGGCAACGATCGGACCGGTGAGCTTCAACGTTCCGGTAAAACCGGGCAAGTTATACGCGATAACGACCGCGCCCATCACCGAGGGGAAATGCAGGATCTTGCCGGGCGCCGCAGAGAGCTGCTCGTCGGTTAGCGGCGCATCGCTCGCGCCGACATCGACGGTGCGATTCGACAGCATCCGGATGCCGCCGCCGGAGCCGATTGACTGGTAGTTGAACCGCACGCCGGGATTTTCCTTGGCGTACACGTCGAACCATTTCGAGTAAATTGGATACGGGAAGGTTGCGCCCGCGCCGTTGATCAAAAGATCGGCGTGAGCCGCCGCAAAAATTCCGCCGAGGGCCAGGAAAGTAGCAGCAAGCAGCAGCAGTCTTGGTTTTCGCATCGAGTTCTATGATCCTCTGGTTAGAGTTATCCCCCGCCGCGAGCCAGCCCGCGGCGCGGAGAACCTACGGACCGCAGGTTAACGGCGAATGAACCGGTCATTTCACTGCCTTGAATTTCCCACTCATGTGCACAAATGACTGGTTTGTTTTCGCACATCTCATTGTGGTTAGTTTTGGCTCCAAGGCCGCCAGCCTCAGCGATCGATAGTGATTAAGTGATGAAAACCGCACTCGCAGGAACGTCGGTACTGGAATTCGATTCCCATCTCGGCGCCGCTTACGCCGCGATGCTGCTCGCCGAGCAGGGCGCGCGCGTGCTGCGCGTCGAGCGCCCGGAAGGCTCGAGCTTTGGCGGCACGCCGCACTATCACGTGCTCAATCGTTCCAAGGACTCGATCGTGCTCGACTTCGCATCGAGCGCCTCGCGCGGCCGTATCGCCGAGTTCGTCCGCGCCGCCGACATTATTGTTACTGGCTCCGTTCCGGCGCGGCTCGCCGAGCTCGGTCTCGACTACGAATCGATCAGCAAGTTGAACCCGCGCGCGATCGTGCTGAGCATCTCGCCGCTCGGCGGCAAGGGTCCCGACGCCAACGTCGATGCCGACGAAGACCTGGTCGCGGCGCGCGGCGGAATCTCGGGCTCGCAATGGGCGCGCAGCGGAAATCCCGTGCCGCTGGTCTTTCCCGCGGCGAGTTATTCCGCTGGCGTGATGGGCGCGACGGGAGCTGCGGCGGCGCTCATCGCGCGCGGACGCGACGGCCGCGGCCAGCTCGTCGAAGCGTCTCTACTGGCGGGCGCATTCTCGCTCCAGACCGGCAGCATCCTGCGCCACGATAAAATGACCACGCTCTATCACGGCCCGCAGGATCCACTCGGACCGATTCCAGTCTATCGATTGTTCGAGGCGTCCGACGGCAAGTTCATCTTCGCCGCGTGCGGCAACGCGACCTTCTGGGGCAAGTTCGCAATCGCGATCGATCGCCCCGACCTGGTCGGCGACGAGCGCTTCGAAAACGCGCCGTGGGGTGTTCCCGGCGAACACTGGCAGGCGCTCAAGGACATTATCGAGCCGATCATCAAGACCAGGCCGCGCCACGAATGGCTCCGCATCCTGCGCGAGGCCGACGTGCCCAACGCGCCCGTGATGACGCGGCAGGAGTTCATCGACGATCCGCAGACGCGCGCGCTCGGGATGCGCCAGGAGCTCGACGATCCCGCGCTGGGCGCCACGGTGCAGATGGGCCAGCCGGTATTTCTGAACGACACGCCGAGCTCGATCAAAAATCCCGCGCGCGAGCCGCGCAACGATCGCGCCGCCGCCGAATGGCTTCGCGAGGCGGCAAAGGATCACGCGCCAACGCGATCGGCAGACACGAAAGCGCCGCTCGATGGCGTCGTGGTGCTGGATTTCGCGAGCTACATTGCGGGCTCATACGGTCCGATGATCCTCGCCCAACTCGGCGCGACGGTGATCAAGATCGAAAGCCTCGAGGGCGATTCGTTTCGCCATTTCGGTTTCGGCTTTCTCGGATGGAACCAGGGCAAGCGCGGCCTCTCGCTCGATCTCACGTCGCGCGAAGGCCTCGAGATCGTACACGAGCTCGCGCGGCGCGCCGATGTCGTCGTCGAGAATCTGCGGCCCGGCCGCATGAAGCGCTTCGGCCTCGACTACGAAAGCCTCGCCGCGATCAACCCGCGCATCATCGTGATGTCGGTCAACGCGTTCGGCAATCGCGGCCCGGAGCATAATCAGCCGGGGTTCGATCCGCTGCTCCAGGCGCGCTCGGGCGTGATGACGGCGCAGGGCGGACCGCATTCGCATCCGGTGTATCTGACCTGCGCGATCTGCGACTACGGCGCCGCGATGCTGTCGGCATACGGATGCGTGCTGGCGTTGAAAGCGCGCGAGGCGACGGGCCGCGGACAGTTCTGCGAGACCTCGCTGTTGCAATCGTCGATGGCGTTCCAGGCGGGCGAGTTCATCTTTTATAAGGGCCGCCCCGACATGGAGAACGGCAATCCCGAACGCCGTGGCGACTCCGCGATCGTGCGCGCCTACAAGTGCCGCGACGACGGATGGCTGTTCATTTCGATAAAGCACCCGTCAGAGTGGGAAGCACTGCGCAAAACAATCGCCGATCTCCCGGCGATGCCGTTCGAGTCGGCCGCGAACGAGCAGGCCCACGCCGCCGAAGAAAATCTCGCCACGCACCTCGCAGCCGCGTTCTCAATGATGGATCGTGCCGCGGCGCTCGACCTGCTGAAGCGTGCCGGCATTCCCGCGACAGCGATTCAATACGCACGCGATCTCTTTAACGATCCTCAGGTGCTCGCCAACGAGCTGATCGCCGAGCTGCCGCATTCGCAATGGGGCCGCATCTGGCAAACCGGCGCCCTTATCAAGTTCAGCGCAACGCCACCGCCAATCGATCGCGCCGCCCCGCTGCTCGGCGAGCACACGAGCGAAATCCTGCGCGATTTCCTTGGCTACGATGACGCGAAGTTAACATCATTGCGCGAGCGCCGAATCATCAAATAGATTTCTGCGCAGTGAAGAACCTGCCGTAGCGGAATCGAGCGATCCGTGGTGGCACTGAAGGTGCCGCTGCCAGTTAGCGCCCGCGGCGCTTTCATTTTGTCGATCAGGATTTCGCGCGCGGACGGCGGACGTCGCCGACACGCAGCGTCACGCCGGCGTGATCGAAATAATCCAGCAGCGCGATCGAGAACTTGCGCGATGCGCCCAGCAAATCGCGAAAGGTCGCCGCGGTAATTTCCGGATGGGTGCGGAAATGCTCGTCGAGCTTTGTTCGCGCGGCGTCGAGCGCCGAGCGCGCGAAGTACAAATCGGTGGCAATCCGGGCGACGCGTCCCTCGCGTTCCATCGCGGCGATCACCGAGCGCAGGCGCGGTACCTCAGAGGGCGGGAGCTTCAATGATTCCGCGAGCTGCTTCAGCTCGGGAGGTTGGAACGCCGCCTGCGCGAGCGCTTCTTCGACTTTGGCCCCCAGCTCGCCCGCCTGACCTCCGAGCTGCACGCGATGCGATTTGAGCCGCAGCACGTTCTCCTCGCGTACGAGATCGCACTCGCGGACCAGGCGATCGATCACCGGACGAAACGCGCGCGCCGCAACCTGGAAAGGTAATCGCGCGCGCAGCGCTTCCATCTCGAGCCCGGGCGCCAGCGGCTCCGCCTTATGATGCTCCGCGATCGCGGTCTGCGCGCTGCGTTTCAATTCCTCCCACTTGCTGCGGGTGGTGAAGCCTTCTTCGTCGCCCATCGAAAATCTGATGAAGCGCGGATCCTTGAACGCCTCGTCAGCCTCGCGCGGCGGGCGATTCATTAGCACCGCGGCGCGGGCCGGCGAGAGCGCGAACGTCTCCTGCAAATTGAGGAGGGCTTCGAACGCGTCGGCGCCGCCGGCCTCGCGAAGTATCGTGAGGTTGGCGCGATACTCGTCGAGCGGCTTGCGCGATCGGCGCCCGAGCGGATTCAGCACGACACCGCCGCCCAAGGTCCGCGAGTTGGTTTCATCGCGGATAACGAAGCGATCGCCGCCCAGCGCAACCACCTCGCCGTCGCATACGAGCTGCACGAGTCCCGATGATTTGGGCTCAATCGTCGCGTTGTCGCCGAGCATGATTGCCCGCGCGATCGTCTCAGCGGTCGCGATAAACAAGCGCACGCGCTGATTGTTCTTGAGCGCGCGCTTCGCCGCAGGCCGAATCTCCAGCCACGCGTCGAAGCGCGCGGTCGTGAAATCGAGCCGCTCGTCGGCGAGTACGTCACCGCGTCCGAGATCGATCTTCTCCGTGCCCGAGAGATTCAGCGCAACGCGCTGGCATAGTCCCGCGCGATCGACCGACTCCGAATGAACCTGGATCGATCGCACGCGCATCTCTTCGCCGCCCGGCAAAGCGCGGAGCTTCTGCCCGACCTGCACATCAGCGCCCATCGCCGTACCGGTGACTACCGTGCCGTGGCCCTTGATCGTGAACGCGCGATCGAGCGGCAACCTGAACACGCCCGTGGCGCGCCGTGCCTCGAAGCCATCGAGCGCGCGCACGATCTCGCCGCGGAGCGCATCTATTCCCGCGCCACTGATCGACGAGACCTCGAGAATCGGCGACCCCGCAAGGCTCGTGCCGTCAGCCAGTAGCTCGATCTCTTCGCGGACTTCGCGAAGCCGCGCCGCATTGACAAGGTCCGCCTTGGTGATCACGAATATTCCGCGATGCGTGCCAAGCAGGTGCAGGATGTCCAGATGCTCCTCGCTCTGCGGCATCACGCCGTCGTCGGCCGCGATCGTGAAGAGCACGAGATCGATACCGTGCGCGCCCGCGAGCATGTTGCGGATGAAACGCTCGTGACCGGGGACATCGACGATCCCCGCGCGAGTGCCGTCGGGCAGCGTGAAATACGCGAAACCGAGATCGATCGAGATCCCGCGCTCCTTCTCTTCCTTGAGCCGGTCGGTTTCCTGTCCCGTGAGCGCCTTGATGAGCGCGGTCTTGCCGTGATCGATATGACCGGCGGTGCCGATGATGGCGTGGGTGACTGGCGATGCCATCGCATCGCCGAGCTTACACGCCGAGATACGCCGGCGACAGGATCGCTTTCACGCAGTTTGGGATGTGATGAAACGGGAAAGCCGTCTCTCGCAAGGTGCTTGCGAGAGACGGCGTCGATCGGTGGTCAGTCGTTACTGCTGAGGAGTAGTGGGCGTGGTCGGGGTGTCGCCGTTGGTGCCCTGGGTCTGCGGGTCGCTGTTCTGGAAAATCTGCTTCATCAGGGCTTTACGGCTCTGCTGAATGCTGGTGAGCTGAGTCAGCGCCGACTGGACGTTAGCGCGGTTGGCGCTCGACAGTCCGTCGAACAAGCCGACAACCACATTCATCTTATCCTGCTCGAGTTTGTTCTTGTCGGTCACGAGAGTGTTGGCCGCCTGGGTGCAATCCGAGCTCGTGGCGAAGCAGTTTAGCAGAGCGGTGCGGTCGCCCTTGACCTTTTCAAAATCGGCCTTCAGGCCGGAATTCTGAAAGGCGGTCCGCATCTGGTCATGGGTGATTCCGCCCGCGCGAGCCAGCAGGAATATCTCGCCGCCGCCATGACGATGGCCGTGTCTGCCGAAGCTCGCCGACGCTACTCCATAAGCACCCGCGCAAATCGAAAGCGCCGCAATCGCCGCTATCGCAATCCTTTTCTTGGTCATTTCCGTAAGATTCCTTCCTTATTTTGCGCCGGCTCCCTGCCGCGCAATGGCTATCAAAGTGTTCACATAGAATGACGCTCGGAAGGCTTTTCAAGTTTCAGCGGCAAATACTGCCATTATTGAGCGGAAGCGAAAACGGCTGCGAGGCGATGCCTGCAGCCGCTTTCGATACCGATGCAGTCCGCCGGGTCAGGCCATCTGCTTGGTGAACATTGCCATGTCGAAATAGTCGCGCCAGGCGCATAGCTTGCCGCCCTTTACCTCGAACACGCCAGTGACCGGGAGTTCGATATGCTTGCCGTCTTTCTGATCGAAAATATCGACGCGTTCATTGAACACAACGTTTCCGGCCGCGGCGGTGTGAAGGATCTTGAACTGGATACTTTTGGCCCCCGGCAGAAAGCTGTTGATCGTAGCCCGGATCGCGTCCTTACCCTTGGCTGCCGGGAGCGGGATGTTGTGATAGACAGCATCGTCGGTGAAGAAGCCCATCAACTCTTCGATGTTGCCGCGGGTCCATGCAGTGCAGAAATCGCTAACGATTTTCTCAGCTTCGGTCGCCATCTGAAATGCCTCCTTGGCGCTGAGCGCCTTATTCCTGATCGAGGTAGAACCGGTCTTCGTCCTTGTTATAGCCGAAAAGCTCGGCAAATCGACCCCAATTGACGATGGTCTGGTACTGGCGCTCGGGCTTTTCGTTGGGCAGCAGCATCGCCAGATGCTCGAGCACGATTTCCTTGGTCAGCGAGCGATCCTCCTGTCCGCGCAAGAGACGAATGATGTACTGGATCAGGCCCAACTGTTTCAGTTGCTCCTTGACGATAAGCTTGCGCGCGTTGACGTCGGATTCGAGGAACTGTTTGCCGAACGGCTCCAGCACGACGTCGCCGGCCGGCGTCGAAACGAAGCCTAGGATTTCGCCGGCTTTCATCACGCGCAGCAGATCGTCGAACTTGAAGTTGAGCTCGCGGGCGATTTTGTAGCCGTCTTCGCGGCCGCCGCGATCGTCGAGAAACTCAAGCAGGCCGAACAGCCACGTGAGTCCGCAATCGGGAAGGGGGTTGATTCCGGAAGGCATCAGCCGCGCTCCTCGATTAGCGAGAACACCTTGTCGGTCCAGTGATTGAAGGCTTCGCTGCGCCGATCGCGCGGCCGCGGCAAGTCGACTCTCAGATCGCCGACGACTCGTCCCGGGCTCGACGCCAGCACGATGATTCGGTCGGCCAGCTCGACCGCCTCCTCGATAATGTGCGTGACGATAATCAGGTTGCGCACGTGCATGTCGGGCGATTGCCAGATGTCGAGCAACTCCTCGCGCAGCGTGATCGCCGTCAACGCATCGAGCGCCGAGAACGGCTCATCGAGCATCAGCACCTTGGGCTCGACCGCGAGCGCGCGCGCAAAACCGACGCGCTGCTTCATGCCGCCCGACAGCTCGCGCGGGTAGGCTTCCTCGAAGCCGTCGAGTCCGACCTTGTCGATATAAAAGCTCGCGCGCTTCTCGCGCTCTTCGAGCGGCATGCCGCGCGCCTCAAGTCCGAGCTCGACGTTCGATTTCACACTGAGCCACGGCAGCAGCGCGAAAGATTGGAACACCAGCGCGCATTCGAGGTTGATGCCGTCAACCTGGCGGCCCTGGTAAAGGACCTGACCGGCAGTCATCGGCATGATCCCGTTGATGATTCGCAAGAGCGTGGACTTGCCGCATCCCGAGGGTCCGACCAGCGCGACGAACTCGCCCTCCTCGATGTTGAAATTAATGTCTTGAAGTACGTTAAGCGTACCCTTGGAATGAGCGAAACTTTTAGAGATGTGTTTGAGCTCGAGCAGGGCCATGGGTCAGTTGGATCCGAGTCGCACATGATTGAGTTGCGTCAGTAGTCGAGCCTGAACCGCTCGGTCGCCATATCGTACAGGCGGCGCCACATCAGCCGGTTCAACATTATCACCACCAGCACCATAGAGAGCAGACTAACCAGGATCATCACGCTGTTGCCCGTGCGATAGGTCGCCTCGTCGAGCAGCGCGCCGAGTCCGGTCACCGAATAAGTATGGCCCTGGTAAATGAAGTATTCCGAGAGGATGAGCGCGTTCCATCCTCCGCCCCAGGCCGTGATACTGCCGGTGATAAGCGACGGCATGATGGCGGGAATGACGAGCTTGCGCCACGTCGCAACCCGCGAGAGGCCAAAGGCGCGCGCCGCCTCCTTGAGATCGGCGGGCACCTGGTTGATTCCGGCGAGCAGGTTGAAAAGCAGGTACCATTGCATCCCGGTGAGGAGCAGCAGGATCGATGCGAGGTTCATCCCGCCGGTCACGCGGATAACCAGCAGCACGATTATCGGGAACAGCGCGGTGGCCGGAATCGAGCCGACGATCTCCGCGATGGGCGTGATCGCGCGGTTGAAGCGCGCGCTCTCGCTCGCCCATAGCGCGACCGGCACCGTCCACGCCAGCGAGATAAAATAGCCGATCGTCATACGGAGCGTTGAATAAACCGCGGCCAGCGGAATCTCCTTGACCTCCGACGGCCACGGCTTGAGCAGCGCGCGCGCCAGCGCGATCACTCCCGAGCCGACGACCCAGATCGCGAAGATCGCCGCGGCGATGCCGAGAGTGATCTTCAAGGCCCGCGAGAAACGCTGCGATTGCTCGGCGGCGAGAACCTGTGCGCGCGGCATGGCCTGTATCGCTCTGCCAAGCGCGCGCATCGGCGGCAGCAGGATCGAGCGCAGGGTTCGCACGATCGTCGGACCGATTCCTCCGATCAGCCCCACCATTCCGGGCGCACGCTCTGGCCCCGACGATGCGGCAAATTCGTATTTGAATTTGTCCGCCCACGCGCTGAGCGGCTGCCAGATGATCAGATCCATCACAATGATGATCGCGACCAGCATCAGCAGTCCCATCGTCAGGTCGACCGTGTCGCCCTTGTCCGTCGACTCCATCAGGAAGCTGCCGAGGCCCGGCAGCCGGTAATTCGCGGGACCGACGGTGATAATTTCGCAGGCGATGAGGAAGTACCATCCCGCCAGCCACGACAGGATCGAATTGTAAACCAGCTTCGGGATACTCGCGGGCAGCAGCAGGCGCTTGAATCGCAGCCATCCCGTCGCGCCGAACGCGCCGAGCGCTTCCTGCGAGTCGTTCGGGATGGTCTTCACCGCTTCGTACACCCCGAGCGCCATGTTCCACGCCTGGCTGGTGAAGATGAGGAACACCGCCGCCATCTCCACGCCGAAGCGGCTCCCATGCGCGAGCGCGACGAAGAAATAAATCGCGGCCGGGAAGAATCCAACCACCGGCACCGACTGCGCGATGTCGATAGCGGGGATCAGGACGCGTTCCCATCTGGGACTGCGCGCCGCCGCCATCCCGTATACGATCGAGAAGACGAGCGCGAGAATATACGCCGCGAGCATCCGATTGAACGAGCAGAAGGCATAGTAGGGCAGATGCTTCAACGCGACCGGCACCGTAGGCAGCGCAACTTGCTGGGCGTGCTCGCGATAAGCAAAGAAGAGCGCGATGATCGCGGCGAGCGTGAGAAATGAGATCAGGCCGCCGACCAATCTGCGTGGAGTTAGTTCAAACGGAAACATCGCGCCTCAATCGAAGGTCACCAGCATAGCTGCGCAAGGATTTTGCTCAAGACTTCACACTTGATTCCAGAGAGATTCGACAGCTCGGATTCGTTGACATTGGATTGTGGGCCAAATAGCCGTTGACGGCGCGATGGCTGACGAACCACAGCACCGGATCGGCGATTGGAGCCTCGGCGGCGAGCCGCCGCAGGTCATTCCACCCACAGAGCGGCCGCCCAGCGCCACGCCGCCGACACAGCCGATGCCCGAGCCGCTCGGCCGGCTCGATCGGCAGCTCTTCGCCGTCACCGTCGAGCACGTGGGATGGGCTCTAGTCGCGGTCTACACAATCCTGAGCCGCCTCGTCGCACTCGGCGCGCGACCGCTCGGCGCCGACGAAGCGCGCCGCGCGCTCCTCGAGCTCGCGTCGGTGCAGGCTGCGATACCGCCCGATACCGCTCTGGCGGTGCATCCGAGTTGGATCGAGATCGCCCAGCGCTGGATCTTTTCGATTTGCGGCGCCGACGACCTATCGGCGCGTATCGTCGTCGCGGCCTCCGGGATCATCCTGGTTGGCGCGGCGTGGCTGATGCGGCGGTATATCGGACGCGCAGGCGCGCTCGCGCTGGCCGCGATGCTTGCGTTCTCGCCCACCGCGACTTACCTCGCGCGCGGGGGAGCCGGCGTCGTACCGGCTGCGGCCTTCATGCTGATCGCGATCGCACTGGCGCTGAGCCTCGGGCGCGCGCCTTCCGTCCCGCTGGCCGCAGTGATCGGCCTCGCGATCGCGCCTTGGCTGACAGCCTCGCCCGCCGGGCCGATACTCGCGCTGACAATTCTCGTTGCGCTGATCCCGGTCGGCCTGTGGACGTTGATCGTTACCGACCATCGCGGGCTGCGTTTTCGCGTATGGTGGCAGCGCCGCCGCAGTGTCGTGCTGATCGCGACGATCGCGGCGATCTTCGCAACCTATTACCTCGCGACTGCGATGCTCTCGCGCCCATTGCGCGATACGCTCAGCGATCTCCTGGACGAGCTGCAGGTGCTCGGCTCATGGAGCGCCTGGCCGGGGCTGCATTTCTATCTGCCCGCGCTTGGCTTCTATGAATTCCTGATCGTTCTGCTGGCGCTCGTTGGTGTGATTGTTTCGATCGTCGCGGCGCGCAGCCGCCTCGCCGCGTTCGCGATCTTGTGGGCGCTCATCAATACCGCCGTCTTCCTTCTGCTGCCGGCGCCTCAGATGGAATACCTGCTCGCGATCCTCGTCCCGCTCGCGCTGCTCGCGGCGATCGGAATCAACGCACTTGCGATGAGCTCGGCGTGGACCGGCGTGCGTATCGCGATCGCCGCGCTCGGATTGCTGACCCTCTACGTCGCAACCCTCGTCAACTTCGTTTTCTCCGCGCCCAACACGGGTCAGGCCGCATGGCGAAGGCATCTGCTGCTCTACTGGGTCGAGCCGAGCACGACGATTCAGACTCGCCACGAGTGTATGCGAATTTTGTCCGCGCCACAGAACGCGGACGCGTCGTTCTGGGCGCCGCCCTATGCCCCGCAGGTGAGCTGGTATCTGAACTCGATGCGAGCGGCGCCAGATCGGCCCGCGGCACAAATCTCGATCGCTTCGCCGTCTTTTTCCACGTCGGGTCCGAGGGAATTCTCCCTCGACGAATCATGGGATCCGGATCCCACCAAGCTGACTCTGCGCTCGGCGATTCTTTACTTCGCCCTGATGCGCCCGTGGACGGATGCGATCACATACAACGATCTGCGGGTCACCGAGCAGACGCCTGCGGCGACGCCGAGCGCCGCGCCGTCACCATCTCCATCAGCCGCCGCTTCGCCATCCGCGACGCCGTCCCAAACTCCATCCGCACCGGCAGAAACGACGCCGACACCGCGTGCGACGAGCACTCCGGCTGCTACGCCTTCCGCGGCGCCCGAAGCATCGTCATCGGCGAGCCCGCGTCCGTCGTCAACCGCAACCTCGGCCAACCTCTAGCGCAGCGCCAAATCAAGAATTGCGTGCCGACTCGCGCTTTGCGATAAAAGTCGGGAACCAAAAGCTGCGGTATTGTAAGGAGCGTCGATGGACCAGGTCCGGCACATCATCCAGGGAATGCAAATTCATCCGGTCGTGGACCATTTCACGATCGCGCTGTTGTTCGTCGGCGTCCTCACGGATCTCGTCGGCAGCATGGCCCCGACGCGCTTGTGGATCCGCAACATGGCGCTCAGCCTGATGATCCTGGGCGCGATCGCCGCGGGCAGCTCGTACCTGACCGGCGACCTGGAGGCCGACAGGATCTGGAAGGCGCTCGGCCCCGACGCCCAGGCGATCCTGCACCGCCACGGGCAGATGGGCACCTATCTCGCGATCACGTTCGGCGTGCTCGCGCTGTGGCGAATTTTTATCGCGGCGTTCGGCTTCATGGCGGGCTCGCGCCCCATTTATCTGATCGTCGCGGTTCTCGCGGCTGTCACCCTTGGATACGCTGGCCACCTCGGGGGCAAGCTCGTTTATGACTACGGCGCAGGCACGGCGCTGATGGCCGAGCAGGGCGTCGCGCCGAGCGCGTTCCCTTCGCCCGAAGCATCGCCGGCCGCACCTAGCGTGATACCCACGGTCAGCGTCCCAACCGCGATGCCAACTCCGACTCCGGTTGCGACAATGGCTCCGCCGGCTGCGGCTACCGAAAAAGCGCCGGCCTCGCCCGCCGCATCGCCCGCGGCCTCGGGCTCGCCGGGCAGCGCCAATATGTGATTGCATTCGATTAGTATGAGGATTGGATATGCCAACCACTGCTGAGCAGTCTCTGGACGTCGCCGAGCGCCTTTTCAAATCGATCGAGCGTGGCGATATCGAAGGCGTGCACGCCGTTTACGCGCCCGACGCGAAAATCTGGCACAACAACGACGGCCTTATTCAGACGCCCGAGGAAAATCTGCGTGTGCTCAAGTGGGTGATCGAAAATATCGACGAGCGCGCCTACACCGAGGCGCGCCGCCAGGCGACTCCGACCGGATTCGTGCAGCAGCACGTGATGCGCGGGCGGCTCAAGTCCTCGGGCAAGCAGTTCGCGTTGCCGGCTTGTATCGTATGCATCGTCGACCGCGGTAAGATCACGCGCCTCGACGAATATCTCGATTCAGCGCACGTCGCGGCGCTCAGTTAGGAGATCAAAATGAATCAGCGTCTGCGCTTCGGCGTGTTCCTCGCACCACATCATCCGCTCGGCGAGCATCCGACCCTTCAGTACCAGCGCGACCTCGAGCTCGCGCAGTTCCTCGACGATTACCAGTACGATGAGTTCTGGGTCGGCGAGCATCATTCGGCGGGATGGGAAACGATCGGCTCGCCCGAGATGTTCCTCGTCGCCGCCGCCGAGCGCACCAAGCGTATCAAGCTCGGCACCGGCGTGGTCTCGATTCCGTATCACCATCCGTTCAACGTCGCGCAGCGCATCGTGATGCTCGATCATCTGAGCCATGGCCGTGCGATTCTGGGCGTCGGTCCGGGCGCGCTACCGTCGGACGCGGTCACGCTCGGCATTGATCCGATGACGCAGCGCGACAAGATGGACGAAGGGCTCGGCGTGATCATCCGCCTGCTCAACGGCGAGGAGCCGTTTAGCTACAAGGGCTCGTGGTTCGAGCTAAACGATGCGGCGCTGCAGATCCGCCCGCTCCAGGAGCGGATTCCGGTCGCGGTAGCCTCGACGCTCTCGCCCTCCGGAATGAACACCGCGGGTAAGTACGGCGTCGGCGTCCTGTCGGTCGCGTCGTATTCCGAGGAAGGATTGCAGGCGCTGCCGACCCAGTGGCATTTCGGCGAAGTCTCGGCCAAGGAGAACAATCAGAAGATCGATCGCTCCGACTGGCGCGTCGTGATGCAGTTCCATCTCTCAGACTCCAAGGAACTGGCGATGCGCGAGGTCGCCGACGGCCTCAAGCGCTGGCAGAACGAGTACATCACCGGGATTCTCGGCGTGCCGATGCGCAAGCCGTTCGAGGATGGCTACGAAGCGGCGAAGAAGATGAGCGACTACGGCGGCGCGATCTTTGGCACGCCCGACGACGCGATCGAAGGTATCGCCAAGATGCAAAAGCTGGCGGGCGGCTTCGGCACGGTGCTGTGCTTCGCGCACGATTGGGTGCCGCGCGAAAAACAGCTCAAGAGCTACGAGCTGCTCGCGCGCTACGTGATGCCGCGATTCCAGGGGCTCATCAAGCCGATCCAGGACTCGGCGGATCGCGTGCGCGAAAATCGCGACGAGCTGATGCAGAAATCCAGCGGCGCGATCATGAAGGCGATTCACGACTACAACGCGACGCATCCGCGCGATCGCTGAGGCACGAAATGGAACGCCGGCAGATCGGAACCGTCCAGGACCTCGCGCGCTATCCGGTCAAGTCGATGCTTGGTGAGCATCCCGCGGCGCTCGATTTCACCGAGCGCGGCGCCGTCGGCGATCGCTTGTACGCACTGCGCGAGGTCGCGACGCATCAGATCGCGAGCGCCAAGAAGTTCGCGCACCTGCTCGAATTCCGCGCAACATTCGAGCAGCCGCCCGGCCCCGAGCATCTGACTCCCGTCCGCATCGCGATGCCCGACGGCAAATCGATTCACGCCGAAGATGCCGACGCGGCAGAGATCATCTCCGCAGAACTCGGTCGCAAGATGCAGTTCGAGCGTTCCGAGAATGCGCAACGCGAACGCGCGGGCATCGATCCCAAGACAATCTTCGCCGACGTTCCAGTCGAAAAAGCGATCCCTGGTCTGACCGCCGAGACGTTGCCAGATAACTACGGCCTCGCGCCCGCCACGTTTTTCGATTCAGCCGTGATGCACGTGATCGCAACCGGCACGCTGCGTCATCTGGCAAACCTCGCGCCCGGCTCGATCTTCGACTCACGCCGCTTCCGACCGTCGATAGTCGTCGACACCGGCGTCCGCGACGACACATTCCTCGAAGACGAATGGCTCGGCGGCACGCTCGTAATCGGCACCCTGCGCATCGTGAAGATGCAACCCGCGCTGCGCTGCGTTATGACCACGCATCCGCAGGAAGACCTTCAGCGCGACTATAAAATCCTTCGCACCGCCGCCTCGCACCACCAGGTAAACGTCGGCGTCTTCGCCTCCATTGAAAAAGGCGGCCGCGTGAACGTCGGCGATCCGGTGTTTTTGGAAAAGTAATTCCAGCCTGCTCTTGCCGCACGTTCGTGATCGTCATTGCGGGCCGAAGCGAGAAACCACAAACAGCTTTTTTGCATCTTGTTGAAATTGGTCTCACGGCCACTTGAGCGAACCCGATTCGGCGGCGACTATCTCATGCCATGCCACAATCGACTCTCACCCAACCCGACGCATGGGCATGCGGTCGAATTCCGACGCTGAACGAGCGCGGCTTCACGACCGAGCATCCCGATCCCTTGTCACAAGCGTTCATCGAGCTGGCCGCGACCATCGACAGCGAGGTTCTGGACATCGGATGCGCATATGGCGTGATGGTCAAACGAGTTCTGAGCGCCGGCGGACGCGCATGCGCCTGCGACATGGATCAACGGCATCTGGAAATTCTCGTCGCGTCGGTGACACCCGTGGACAAGACGCGCCTCAGATGTGTTGCCGGAAGTCTGCCGGACATCGAATTTGAACCATGTTCGTTCGGCGCGATTCTGTGCAGCCGCGTTCTGCACTTCCTCGACGGCCGCGACGTCGAGCTCAGCATATCGAAAATGCACCGATGGCTCCGGCCGGGAGGCAAGCTCTTTCTTGCCGTTGACTCTCCCTATTCCGGCATGACCGGCGTCCGCACCGGTCCTGAATATGAAAGGAAGAAAGCCTCAGGAGATCCCTGGCCGGGATTTGTCCCCGACTATAACAGCTACCTTCCGGCTGATAGTCGCGTGCGATTCGCCACGTCGTTCATCCACTTGATGGATCCCGATACCCTGGGCCGCGTATGCGAACATGCCGGTTTCGCAATCGAGACCAAGGGCTTCATGGCACGTGTCGCCAATCTATCTCGCGCCGATCCTCAAGGACGCGACCACGCAGTCGCGGTGGCAGTGAAGGCGCCGTAAACAACCCGCTGTTGAAACTGCGCGGAGGACCCCCTTGAACAAAGACGGTGCGGCGACGACGATCAGTTATCGCGTCGATGTCCGACCGTATCCAGATTTTTTCCTCGCCCGCCGTTCATGAGCGGCTCGATACTGCGCGCGAATGGCTGGCCGAGCTTCCGCAATCGAGCGAGGCGATAGTAGTCACGGCCAACGCCGAGGCGGGCAACGACCTCGTGCGATCGATCGCGGCCGCGCGCGGCGCGATCGCCGGACTTCATCGCCTCACCCTGAATCGCCTGATTCGTCTGCTCGCCGCCGATCGGATGGCGGCCGAGGGCCTCGAAGTCGCTGCCGGTCTTGGCGCGCAGGCGATCGCAACGCGCACCGTTTTCCGGCTCTCGCCGAGCGGCGCGCTCAAGCACTTCGATCCAATCAAGGACCTGCCGGGATTTTCTCGCGCGCTGGCACGCACGCTCGCCGAGCTGCGCGCCAATTCGATCACCGAGTCGCAGCTTCGCGAACTCGGCCCTGCTGGCGAGGCGCTGGCCGCCCTGCTCGCGCAGTTCGAACGTGAGCTTGCCGAAGCGTGCCTGGTCGATCGCGCGGGCATGACGCGCTTTGCGCTCGAAGCACTCGCCGCCAAGCCCTTGCCGCGCTTCGCCGGAATTCCCGTTTTGCTCGTCGATGTCGCCCTCGAGGGCACGCTCGATGCGGATTTTGTCACGGCAGTCGCGGCCCACGCGCCGCGCGTGATGGCGACGACGCCCGCCGGCGACATGCGCGCGGAACGGCTTCTGGAGCGTGCGCTGGACGTTCCGCTCACGATCACACCGCTACGCACGCCGGAAAATTCGCTCGCCTGCCTGCGCACGCATCTGTTCGGCGCGAGCGCTCCGGCGGAATGCCAACTCGATGAAACGGTGACGATGCATTCGGCGCCGGGCGAGATGCACGAGTGCGTCGAGATCGCGCGCCGCATCCAGGCCGAGGCGCGGCGCGGCGTCCGCTTTGATCAAATCGCGGTGCTGCTTCACGATCCCGAGCGCTACCAACCATACTTGCAGGAGGCATTCGCGCGCGCCGGAATTCCCGCGCACTACGCACGGGGCACGCGGCGTCCCGAGCCTGGCGGCCGCGCTCTGCTCGCACTTCTGGCCTGTGCGGCCGAGGATCTCTCGGCCAGCCGCTTCGCTGAATATCTCTCGCTCGCGCAGGTGCCCGAGCGAAACACAAACAGTGAAGAGCGGCGGCCCGCGGTCGATCCGGAATTCAGCGCGCGCCCGCTTTCCGCCGATCTCGAGACCGCGCCCGCGCCCGAACGCGACGGCAAGGACGCTCTTGGCCGCGACGATGACGGCGCGGCGCGCGCGCCGTGGCGCTGGGAAAAGCTCATCGTCGATGCGGCCGTGATCGGCAGCGCCGAGCGCTGGCAGCGGCGGCTTGCCGGACTCGGCAACGAGCTGCGCCGCCAGCGCGATCACGTCGCGCCCGAAAACGAGGCCTATGCGGCCGCGCTCGATCGCCAGCTCCGCGATCTCAAGCATCTCGGCGAAGTCGCGACGCCGATCGTCAATGCCCTCGGCGCGCTGCCGCGTGAAGCGTCGTGGGGTGAATGGCTTGATACGCTGCGCGCGCTTACCGCACTCGCGCTGCGCGACAGCGATCGCGTGCTCGCCGCGCTCGACGAGTTGGCGCCGCTGACTCCCGTCGGCCCGGTGCGGCTCGATGAAGTTCGAATCGTGCTCGAAGCGCGCCTCGGCCGTCTCGAGAATCCCGCGCGCGAGCGCCGCTACGGCAGGGTCTTCGTCTCGTCGCCGGCCCGCGCGCGCGGGATGGCGTTCGAGGTCGTGATCGCACCCGGTCTCGCGGAGCGAATCTTCCCGCGCAAGCATACCGAGGATCCGCTGCTGCCCGATGCCGCGCGCGAGAAGCTGAGTCCCTTTCTCGTCCGGCAGTCCGATCGAATCGCGGAGGAACGCTTCGCGCTGCGCACGATCGCGGGCGCGGCGAGCGAACGCGTGATGCTCTCCTATCCGCGCGTCGATCTCGACCAGGGCCGCCCGCGCGTTCCTTCGTTCTACGCGCTGGAAGTCATGCGCGCGGCCGAGGGGCGTCTGCCGGGCTTCGATGAGCTCGCCAAACGCGCCGCGGGTGAGCATGGCATTCGTCTCGGATGGCCCGCGCCGAAAGATCCCAACGATGCGATCGACGACGCCGAGTTCGATCTCGCAATTCTCGACAAGCTGATTGACCGCAACCCCGAGGAGACCACCGGCGCGGCGCATTACCTGCTCGGCGCCAATGAGTATCTCGCGCGCGCATTGCGAGCCCGCGCTCGTCGATGGCTTCGGCGCTGGACGCCGTCGGACGGCCTCGTCGATCCCGATCCGGGTGCGATCGCCGCGCTCGGCAAGCATCAGCTCGCCGCGCGTCCTTATTCGCCCACCGCGCTGCAGTACTTCGCCGCGTGTCCGTACCGATTTTTCCTGCAGGCGATTCATCGCCTCGAGCCGCGCGACGAGATCGAGGCAATCGAGGTCATCGATCCGCTGACCCGCGGCTCGATCTTCGCCGAAACGCAGTACGAGATCCTGAGCGCGCTGCGCGAGCGCGGGATGCTGCCGATTACCGACGACAATCTTGCCGAGGTCCAGAAGCTGCTCGACGAGCTGCTCGAAGGTGTCGCCGGACGTTTTCGCGAGGACCTGGCGCCCGCGATCGAGCGCGTGTGGAAAGACGGAATCGAAGAAATCCAGGCCGACCTGCGCGAATGGATGCGGCGCGCCGCCGCCGACCCGGCGAAATGGCGCCCGGAGCATTTCGAGTTCGCCTTCGGACTGCGCGATCGGTCGCAGGCCGATCCAATGAGCTCGCCCGACCCGGTCAAAATTGCGGGAATCACGCTGCGCGGCTCGATCGATCTCATCGAACGCAATCCCGAGGGTCAACTTCGCGTCACCGATCATAAGACTGGCCGTGTGCGCGCCGAGCGTGGCTTTATTATCGGCGGCGGCAAGATCCTGCAGCCGGTTGGCTACGCGCTGGCTGTGGAAAAGATCCTGCAAGAAAAAGTCGGCACGGGACGGCTTTATTACTGCACCGCGAGCGGCGGCTACGAAGAGCGCGTGGTCGAGATCGACGAGCATGCGCGCGAATCGCTCGCCGCCCTTTCGACGACGATCGACGGCGCGTTGAAAGAGGCGTTCCTGCCCGCGGCGCCCGATGCCGGCGAATGCGAATGGTGCGACTACCGCAGAATCTGCGGCCCCTACGAGGAGCGCCGCGCCGCGATCAAACCGGCCAAGCGAGTCCAGGCGCTCAAGGAGCTGCGCGCGCGGCCATGACCTCGAAACTTCCAGCCGATCAGCGCGTACGCGATCGGATTCGCGACGAACTCGACACTACGCTCGTGATCGAAGCGGCGGCCGGTACCGGCAAGACGACCGCGCTCGTCAATCGAATCATCTCGGTCATCGGCGCGGGCCGTGGCCAGCTGTCGCAAATCGCCGCGGTGACATTCACTGAGAAAGCCGCTGGCGAACTGAAGCTCCGTCTGCGCGGCGAGATCGAGCACGCGCGCCACGATGCCAAGCGCACCAGGACCGAGCGCGACCGCTTCACCGCCGCGCTCGAACAGCTCGAAGAGGCGCGCATCGGCACGATCCACGCCTTCTGCGCCGACTTGCTGCGCGAGCGCCCCGTCGAGGCGCGCGTCGATCCGATGTTCCAAGTCGCGGCCGAAGACGACGCGCAGGCGATGTTCGACAGCGCCTTCGATCGATGGTTCCAGGCGGTGCTGCAAAATCCCGGACCTGGGATGCGCCGGCTGCTGCGCCGCCGCGACGCTGCCGATCGCAACAACGGTCCGCGCGAAGTCGCACGCCATGCGGCATACGATCTGCTCAACTGGCGCGACTTCGACACGCCGTGGGGGCAACATCCGATTGAGCGCGAGCGCGAAATCGATTCGCTCATCAACGAGATCAAGCAGTTGGGCGAGCTCGCCGAGGACGCCGAACCTGACGACTGGCTGGGCAAGAGCCTCGCTACGCTGGCACGGCCGATTCGCGAAGTGACGCGGCTCGAGGCGGTGCGCGGGCGCGACTACGACAAGCTCGAAGCGGTGCTGCGCACGCTGAACACCGGGCGCCATTGGAACTGGCGCGGGATGGGCGGCGGTTTCGGGCCGCTCTCGCGCGAGGAGATCTTCGCGCGCCGCGTGGCGATCCGCGATCGGTTGATCGCGTTCCGCGAGGAAACCGGCGCGAACATGGCGCCGCTTCTGCGCGAAGAGATGTGGCCGATCATCGATTACTACGAGGAGTTGAAGCGCCGCGCGGGCAAGGTCGATTTCCTCGATCTTTTGCTCGTCGCGCGCAACCTCGTGCACGATAACGCCGCGGTGCGGCGCGATCTTCAACGGCGCTTCACTCATATTTTCGTCGATGAATTTCAGGATACCGATCCGTTGCAGGCCGAAATTCTAATCCTGCTCGCGGCTGCGGACCCTGACGAAAATAACTGGCTGTTAGCGCGTCCCGCGCCGGGCAAGCTGTTCGTGGTCGGCGATCCCAAGCAGTCGATCTACCGCTTCCGCCGCGCCGACGTGTCGCTTTACCAGGCGGTGAAGCAAAACCTGTTGCGCAACGGCGCCGCGCAGGAACATCTGACGGTCAGCTTCCGCAGCACGCCGTCGCTGCAGCATCTCGTCAACGCGGCGTTCGCTCCTCTGATGGCGAGCGAGTCGCGCTCGCAGCCGGCCTACGCGGTGCTTCAGCCGTATCGCGCGGAGACTGAGACGCAGCCGCCGATCGTCGCGCTGCCGGTGCCGATGCCATACGGCGATTTCGGCCGCATCACCGACTGGCGAATCGACGAATCGCTGCCAAAAGCGATCGCGGGCTTTGCGAAATGGCTCGTGGTCGAAAGCGGATGGACCGTGACCGAGCGCGAGGCGCCGGACGTTCGCGTGCCGATCCGGCCGCATCATATATGCGTTCTCTTTCGCCGCATGAATTCGTTCGGGCGCGATGTGACGCGCTCGTATCTGCGCGAGCTCGAAGCGCGGCATCTGCCGCACGTGCTCGTCAAAGGCGGATCGTTCAATCGGCGCGAAGAAGTCGAGGCAGTGCGCAACCTGCTCGGTGCGATCGAGCGGCCCGATGACGAGCTTCTGGTGTTCGCCTCGCTGCGCGGTCCGATTCTGGCGCTGTCGGATTCAGCGCTGTTCGAGTTTCGCAGCACCGTCGGCGCGTTGCATCCGTTCCGGCCGCGGCGAGACGATTTGCCGGAGCATCTCAAGGAAGTCGCGCGCGCGCTCGACCTCTTGCGCGATCTTCATCGCGGGCGCAATCGGCGGCCGATCGCGGAGACGCTCGCGCTCGTGCTCGAACGCACGCGCGCTCATGCGGGAATCGCGATCTGGCCGACTGGCGAGCAGGCGCTCGCGAATATCATGCGCCTGATGGACCAGGCGCGGCGCTACGAAGCGCGCACGGGCGCAACTTCGTTTCGAGGCTTTATCGACCAGCTCGAAGAGCGCGCCGAGCGTGACGAGGCGAGCGAGGTGCCGCTGGTCGAAGAAGGCACCGAGGGCATTCGCATCATGACGGTGCATCGCGCGAAGGGTCTCGAGTTTCCGGTCGTGATTCTCGCCGATCTCACCTGCAACGAGACCCGCGCCGATGCCTCGCGATATATCGAGCCGGGAAGCCGCCTCGCCGCGATGACGCTCGCCGGATGCGCGCCGCGCGAGCTGCGCGAGCATGGTGCGGAGGAGCATCGCCGCGACGAGGACGAAGCGATTCGCCTCCTGTATGTCGCCGCGACGCGCGCGCGCGATCTGCTCGTCGTTCCTGCGGTGGGCGACAGCCAATATGACGGATGGTTGGCGCGGCTCAATCCTGTTGTTTACCCATTCGAGACGGAACGGCGCGCGCCGCTGACCAATCATCCCGCGGGATGTCCCGAGTTTGGCGATGACAGCGTGCTGGAGCGGCCGCCCAAGGCGCCAGGCAAGCTGAAATCGGTGGCACCGGGACTCCATCGGCCGCGCGAGGGGCAGCATCGCGTGGTCTGGTGGGATCCGTCGCGGCTCGTCACCGAAGTCGATGAAGCGATGGGGCTGCGTCAGAATTACCTGCTGCAAGCAGACGAGAAAAAGGAGATCTCGACGCGCGGTATCGAGGAGAATCGTAAGTGGCATGAACGGCGCGCGAGCGCTCTGGAAGCGGGTGCGATGCCGACGCTCAAAGTCGCGACGGCAACCGAGCTCGCGATCGGCACAACTGCGACCGGGCTCGCATTCGCCGGTGAGATTCGGGTGGAAAGCGTCGCGCGCGATCCGAACCGCCCGCGCGGTAAGCAATTCGGCACGCTGGTACACGCGACGATGACTCGGGTCGCATTCGATGCGGACCGACCGGCGATCGAGCATGCCGCCGCGAGCGAGGGCCGTATCATGGGCGCCGCGGCAGTTGAGATCGCGGCGGCCATCGAGGCGGTCGCGCGTGCGCTCGCGTCGCCCTTGATCGCCGAGGCCAAAGCCGCGGCACGCGCAATGCGCGAGTACCCGATCCTGGTCGGCCTCGACGACGGCACGATGGTCGAGGGAATCGCCGATCTGGTTTTCCAGCCGCAAGCCGATGGCGAATGGATCATCGTCGATTTCAAAACCGATTTCGATCTGACGCCGCGGCTTGCAGAGTATCGCTCGCAAATCGGCCTCTATCTAAAAGGCCTCCGCGAAGTGACCCGCAGAACTGCATCGGGCGTCATATTGTCGATTTGAGCGTGGTCTCTTTTCTGAAAAAAATCCTGTGGGACGCCCACCCTACTACTTTCAGAAATGGGTCCCGACACGATTCCTCCTCTGCTAGACTCGGGCTGTGGGCGTTAACGATACGCTGCTGGTTGTTGGCTATGGATCGCTGCTTTCCGGCTATGGCTTGATCGGGCCGCGGCGCAAGGAGATCAGCCGGCTCTTCGCCCGCGACGCCGCGCCGGTTGTATTGCGTAACGCGCGGCGCGGGCTGGCCAAGTGGTCGAGCCACGGCAGCTACTTCGCGATGGACCTGGAACCTATCGATCGCGGAACTCCGATCAGCGCCGCGCTGGATGCGCGCGAGGGCGGACCCGGTGCGATCCTGCTTACATTCGATCGCTCCGAGGCACGCAAGATCGCGCGGCGCGAGGAGTACGGTCCCGACCTGCTCGACAAGCTGATCGCAAGCGCCGACGAAGAAGGCATTCCAGTCGGCGAGTACCTGCTGCGCGCGGCCGACGACACCCGTCACGATTTGCTCGCCTATCGAATCGAGCTACGCCGGCGCGTCGGCGCGACTTCGCCGGGTTATGTATTTCATCCGGTGCCGCTCGATGACGGCCGCGTTGCGATCGTCGCAATCGGCTCGGGATACGAAGGCAGCGGCGATCCGCTCGTGCGATCGTGGCGGCGTCATTACGGGATCGAGCGCGTGATGCCGATTCGCGAGGCGCTCGCGCGCAAGGAGTTCGATATCGATCGCGCGGGCCAGCTCGAATACGTCGCCGAGTGCCTGCTGGGAGGATTTCACGGCCTCGATGTCGGCGACCTGGTCGAGTCGCTCGACCCTGAAACTGAGCTCACGCGCGATCTTGCGAACCGGATCGCGCGCGCCGCTGAGCGCGAGCATGAGCTCTTCGCGCAGGCGACTTCACTTGACGCCGATCGTTATCGCGCGCGATTCACATCACCGCGTCATCGCGGCGTCGAGGCGCTTCTCAAGCTCGGCGCTATCGGCTAAGGAAACCTCGATGCCCGAGCGTTTTTCAATCAACGTGGCGAAGGAGAATCTGAAATTCTCCGCCGCGCATTTCATCGCATATCCGGGGTTCCGCGAGCCGCTGCACGGGCATAACTACCAGGTGGGCGTGCGCGTCGAGGGCAAGCTGACAAGCACCGGCTACGTGCTCGACTTCGGGTTAATCAAGAAGATCGCCAAGGAGATCGTCGACCGTCTCGACGAGCGCACGATCATTCCGGCGCGCAGCGACTGCCTCAAGATCGAAGGCCCGAGCGGCGGCAAGGTGCGGGTGCGCTACGAGCAGGACGAATTCATTCTGCCCGCGAGCGACGTGGCGATGCTGCCGATCGTGCATAGCTCGGCGGAGGAGCTTGCGCGATATATCTGGAGCGAGATGACCGCCGCGCTTGCCGCGCGCGGTGCGCTGGCCGAGGTGATCGCGCTCGACGTTTCGGTGGCGGAAGGGCCGGGGCAGACGGCAACGTTCAGTGATACGATTCGGCACGACTAGCAATCGCGCTACGCGGCTTCGTTTCTCCTCGAATCAAATTTCATTTTTTGTTGGGCCACGGCGGCCCACGCCGAGCATTGGCGGTTCGATTGATGGCGCGTTGGTTCGCGAGCCGATCGCTACTTGTTCGGCGCCGGGCCAAAGTGAGAAGATCGCGCCGCCGAGATTGTATTAATCTTCAAAGAATCGGAGCGTTATAGTCGGAGCGTCATAAAGGGGTGGCGTCTCATTTAACAGCGATTGGGGTCGGTGGCGGCGCGTTCACGTTTGAGCGTGCGCTAATCGGCGAACATCCGACGATCGTCAAGCTGCGCGCGCTTGCGGAGCGGGTCGCGTCGTCGGAGGTCACCGTGTTGATCACCGGCGAGAGCGGCACTGGCAAGGAGGTCGTCGCCAAGGGCATCCATGCGATCTCGCCGCGAGTAGAGCGGCCGTTCGTGCCGGTCAACTGTGCGGCAATTCCGCGCGATCTGCTCGAATCCGAGATGTTCGGGCATGAGCGCGGCGCCTTCACCGGTGCGGCGGGCGCGCGGCACGGGCTTTTCACGATCGCCGATGGCGGCACGATCTTTCTCGATGAAATCGGCGAGATGCCGCTCGACCTCCAGGCCAAGCTGCTGCGCGTGCTCGAAGACGGGATGGTGCGGGCGGTAGGTTCCGATCGTGCGACGCGGGTCAACGTCCGCGTGATTGCCGCGACCAATAACGACCTTGCGCGGGCGGTGAAGAAGGCGCTCTTTCGCGAGGATCTCTTCTATCGGCTGCAGGTCGTGCCGCTTCTGATTCCGCCACTGCGCGAGCGCCGCTCCGATATCCCGATCCTGATCGATTACTTCCTGGACCGCATCCGCTCCCGTACCCCGGGGCGCCAACTTTCTGTCACTCGCGACGCGATGGTCCATCTTTGGTCATACGATTGGCCGGGCAACGTTCGCGAGCTGGAGAACATGGTCGAGCGGCTCGCGATCCTGGCCGACGGTTCCGAAATAACCACAGGAATTTTGCCGCAGACTCTGCTCGATAGCGCGCGTCCGCAGCAGGCAATGATTCCTGCGACGCTGGGCGAAGGCGGGGTCGATCTCAACAAGCTGGTACGGGAATTGGAAGGTAGATTGATCAACGAAGCGCTCAAGCAAACCGGCGGCAACAAGCAGGCTGCGGCGCGATTGCTGGGGCTTAAGAGGACGACGTTCGCCGCCAAGCTGCGGCGATGCGGTGTGATAACTCCGCTTTCCTCAGACGAGGGCGAGGAAGAATAGCGGCGCAGGGATTGTTATGGATGAGCTTACCAGGCCGCCCCAGATATTAGTGGTGGACGACGATCAGGACACTGTCGCAATTCTGGCGCGGCATTTACAGCGTGAAGGCTTCGTCCCGATTCAGGCCAGCTCTGGTGCCGAATGCCTAAAGATGGTCGCCGAGAATGAGATCGACGTAATCCTGCTCGACCTGATGATGCCCGAGATGGACGGCTTCCAGGTCGTGCAAGCACTCAAGGAAAATGCCGACACGGCGGAAATTCCCGTCATCATGATCACGGCGCGCGACGATATGGACGCACGCGCCGAGGGGATGCGACTTGGAGTGAGCGATTTTCTCGCCAAGCCCGTGTTCCGGCGTCAGCTCGCGAATCGAATCCGCGCCCAGCTCGAGGCCGTCGCGGCCGGCCGCAACGCCACCGAGACGCTAAGCCGCTTCGACGCGGCGAGTAAAAAATAGCTAGACGATTTTTGCGCCGAGCATTTGGACGATCGTCACCGCCTGCGGCGGATCGATCGTTAACTCGGAGAATTGCGCTGCCTTGATCTCGAGGCCGTCGATTTTTGAGCCGCGCAGATCGACGTTCGTCAACTTGGCATGCGTGAGGCCGGCCTTGCGCAGATCGCATCCGATGAATGCGACGCTTTCGAGATTGGACTCCATGAAGTCGGCTTCCGTCAGGACGCATCCTTCGAAGCGGACATTGCGCAGTTTCGAGTTGGCAAGCCGCAGATAGTCGATGCGGCAATCATTGAAGCTCACGTCGGCAAGCTCGCCTTCGGCGATCGTGAGGCCGGTGAGGCGCGAGCCGAGTATCTCGACGCGGCGGAGGCTGGCCTTAGGCCATTCGCCGTTGGCGGCGCTCGATTTTTCGATTCGCACGTCGAGCAGCTTGAGGTTCGGCAAGCGCGAGCGGTTGAGCTCGAAGCGGTGGAGCACGCACGAATCGAAGCGCAGGCCTGAGAATGATGAATCGACGAGCTTTGCGCCTTCGAGCGCGAGCAGTTCGTAGGCGTCGCGCTCGAATTGCTCGATCGCGAGCGTCTCTAGCCCGCTCCTGGGTAAATCCGGGGAGTCGATTTTGAGTTCGCTTCGGGCGCTGGCTCGTTTCATCTCAAATTGATGCAGCAGCGGCGCTGCGTCCTGTATCATTGCGTATCGCGCTAAGCTTCGACTACAGATTAGGCGGCCCGGCCCACGCAGCCGGGACCGTGGCCAGGAGGAAATTACTCGATGAACGGTGAGGCAGCCGGCAAGCAAAACAATGTGATCGCGGCGCTTACTTATCTGCTGGGTTTCGTCACCGGCATCATTTTCCTTTACCTCGAACCCTACAACCAGGACGAGTTCGTGCGCTTCCATGCGCGCCAGTCGATCGGCTTTTCGATCGCGTGGTTCGCGGTCTATATCGTCTTCAGTGTTTTCATCGGCGTACTGCCGCATGCGCTCGGCGCCGTGCTGAATTTTCTGTTGACGATTATCGGGATCGCGTTCGCGTGCTTATGGGTCTTCCTGATGTGGAAGGCCTACAGCGGCGAGCGGTTCAGGATTCCCGAGCTCGCCGACATTATCGACAACGTCGCGGGCAGTTCGGTCTGAAAATCGTTTAGGCTGATTCTTTTTCGGCGGCCGCGCCGTCCGACGCCGGTATCGGCACCGCCTGGATATTTGCCGTGCCGGTGACGAGGCGGAGCGCCGGCTCGCGGGCGATCGCGTCGAGCGTGCGCCGCGCCACTTCATCCGCGACCTGCGCCGCGCGCCGCGTCTCGGCGGGATAGCGGATTATCACTTCGAGGCCCGACGAACTGAGGCTGAGGCGGCTCTGCGGCTTTGGCGAATCGAGGATGATATTGAGATCGCGCTCGAGGTGCCGATAGTCGCCCTGCACCTGTTCGCGATAGCGGGCATAAACCTGGTCAACGGCGTCGGTAAGACGCTTCTCAGCCAGCCGATAATCGCAATCGGGCGCGAGCGTCAGGCGAATCTCGTTCCAGACGAAACTGGTGCCGGGCGCCTGTTTGAAGAAATTGCCGTTGGGCTGAAAGACGACGGCGTTTGAAAAAACCACGACGCGGCCGGTGGGCTGCAAATGATTGCCGTTGCCGCCGAGCTCCATCAGGCTCAGCTTTACGAGACCAACGTCGATAACATCGCCGGTGACGCCGCTGATCTGCACGCGATCGCCGGCTTTGATCCCGAACCTGCCGATGAGGAAGAAATAGCCGGCAATCGAGAGAATCACGTTCTGGAGTGCGACCGCGACGCCCGCCGCCGCAAAGCCAAGAATCGTCGCAAATGAGCCGAGCTGATCCGAGAACGTGATCAGCAGCACTATAACCACGAGCACACCGACAACGAGGCGGCGCGCAGCGAGCACCTGGCCGCGGCGGCGCACATCCTTGACGTACTTCAGCGTCAGGCTTTTCCACAGAAGGCCAAGGCCGAAGATCAGCAGGAAGGCGAGCGCAATACCCGCGAGCCGAATCGACAGGCTGCGGATATCCTGGCGCATCCGCAGCCGAATCGCGTCGCGCCAGCGCTCGACATTGTTGCTGTATGCGTCGAGCAGGAGGAGCTGCTTGCTGAGCGGCAGCGCAACCGCGGCGAGCGCCTTGTGCTCTTCGATCAGCGCGTCGAATTCCTTCTTGCGTTTGCGCAGCGTGGCGGCGTCGGCGCTCGTGGCGCTCCTGGCGAACTCGGTGCCGCGCGAATCGAGTTCCTGGATGCTCTTCAGAAAGGGATCGCGCACGCGCGTCACGTCGCTGATAAAGACGCTTGTCTGCGTGAGCGTCTGATCGAGCAGATCGAGCTTGTGCCTGAGTGCCAGCAGGTCGAACACAAAGCCCGTGGTCCCCGAGCTCTGAGCGGGCTTGAACGCCGGAGCCGGTGTGGCCGGCGCGCCAGGGTTCTTCTGCGGTGATTGCTCGCTTTCGGGAATCGATTTCTGCAGCTCGTCGATTTGCCCATGAAGTCCGCTTGATTGCTCGGGCGACGAGGTGCCGGTCTGATACTCGATGATCGAAGTCAACGCATCGGCGCGCGCCTGCGCGAGATCGACCTCGCCCTGCGCCGCGACCACCTGCGACGCGAGCACGTCGCGCTGTTTGCCGCGCGCGCGAGTGAGTTGCGCTTGCAGAAGCTTGAGCCGCGCTTGCGCCTGATTCAGCTCCTGCTGAATCGCGGCGAGCTTCGTGCCGACGGCGGTATCGGATGCGCGCGCGCCCGTCAGGGTCAGGTTCTTGCCCGATGACTTGGCGAGGAAGTCGGCAGCCTTGCGCGCGTACTCAAAGGCGAGCGAGAGGATATCGGTCGCGGTCTGGCGATCCTCGGCATAGAAGAGGGTTTCGCTCGGCTCGTCGACGAGCTGCGCCTCGACGTTGAGATGGCGATACCAGTTGATCGCGTCGCCGAGGTAGCTGAGCACACCTTGTGGCGAAGTCGCGTGCGATTCGGCCACGGGTGTCGCAGTCGCGCTCGGCATCGCCGAAGCAGTCGCGGCGGATGACTGCGAGGCCGATGGCGCGGGCGTTGGACTCAGCGTCGCTGACGGCGATGCACCGCTGGCGCGAGCCGCGAGCGTCACGACCATTGCGAAGCCAAGCAGGATCGAGGCAGCCGGTCTGACGAAAAGAGTTTGCAAACGGGAGCGAATCATTTCGGGCAGTTCCGGAGCGAGCAATTAGTCGGGCAGCAACTTCGCGACGCAAAGGACTCTATCACGCGCGGGAAGCGTGTTCGATTCGCGCGCGGTCAGCCGCCGACGTCGAGTTCGAGGCTTTCGACTCGCACACCCGCGGCTTCGAAGCGGACGACGATCTGGCACTTGCCGGTCTTGATCGTGAGCGAATACGCGCCGGGGCTCCGCTGCGTCGTCGTGATGTGCTCGATCTCCTGTCCGCGCAGCTCGCCAAGCGCCTGGTTGAGCTCGGCGATCGACGCTGCGATCTCGCGTCCGCGCGGCGTCTTCATGAAGAGCGAATTGAGCGCGAGCTCGGCACCAGGGCCGAAGAGCTTGCGCACACGGCCGCTGGTGAGCGCGACCTCGACGATTGCGCCGAGGCGCGCCTGCAGCTGCGCCGGAATCGACATCGCCGCGACGGCCTCGCGCAGCGCTTCATAGACCTCGCGCGCGGCGGGATCGCTCGTCGCATCAAGGAACGCATCGATTTGGGGGATCAGAACATCACGCTGCAACGCATCGAGCTCGATCGCCATGTCGGAAGTATCGGCCATCGGATGATTCGAGATGATAGCGTGTTTGCGCGAGACGCGCCGCACGTGTTGGGGCCCGGCAACGCACCCCATTAGCTATTTATTCAATCGGCGAAAAAGACCGTCATCCCGAGCGACGTCGAGGCCCCCAAAGGGGCCGGTGCCAGACATCGCGCCAGCGCTTTCATTACGTTCCGTTAGCGTGATGCTTGCGCTGAGTGCTATGCGCTGCACCTCTCCCTGGACTAGGAGAGGAGATCAGAAAAGAGGCTGTCGGATGCGATTAGTGCGCTTTGCCGTTATGCCCGAGCAGCGCGGCTAGCTCGTGCTCGAAGCCGCCGGTTTCGATTGAGCAGTGCATGCCGCATTCTTTGGGTGCGCCCGTTTCCCACCACCATCTGCCCGCGCGCGGATCCTGGCCTTCGCCGACGGCGCGCGTGCATGGGGCGCATCCGATTGACTTGTAGCCCTTGTCGTAGAGCTCGTTGTAAGGAACGTCGTTGGCGCGGATGTAATCCCAGACTTCCTCGTCGGTCCAATCCGCCAGCGGCGCGAGCTTCACGATTCCGCCGTGATCGTGATCGATCTCGATCTTGCGGATATTCGAGCGCGTCGCCCACTGGTCGCGGCGCAGTCCCGTCACCCACGCGCTGTAGTTCATGAGCGCGCGGCGCAGTGGCAGCACTTTGCGGACCTGGCAGCAGAGCAGGCGCAGGTTGATATCGCGATAGAATAGGTTGTTGCCGTGCCGGGTGAGCATCTGCTCGACGATGCGCGTGTCGGGCAGAAAAATCTCGGTCTTGATTCCGTAGCGGTCGCGAACCTTGTCGATAAGGTCGTAGGTTTCCTGCGGCGTGCGGCCGGTGTCGATCGTGAAGACGCGAATCTTCGGATCGATCTTGGCCGCCATGTCGATCAGCGCGCATCCTTCGGCCTGAAAGCTCGAGCAAATCGCGAGTTCGCTGCCGAAGCGATCCATCGCCCAGGCCAGCACCTCCTGCGGTTCCTTATCGTCGAGCTCGACCGCGGCTTCGCCCGCTTCGAGTTCGTCCATCTGAAGAGTCAATTCGGGCTTTTCGATTTGCTGTTCCACGGCTGGCTCCGGTCGTTGTCGAGTAGGAATCCTATTGAGCGGCGGCCTGTGCGGCTGCCGACTCTCCCTGGGCAATCGCGATCAAATCGATGTCTGGTGTGCGAACGCAGAAGCGGCTGAAAGTCTCATTGGCTGAGCGCTGCGCAAGATAACCAGCGAACAGGCGCGCCACCTGGTCTTCGACTTGCTCCGATGGCACCCGCCGCAATAGAGGCTTCCCGATTGCGGCATCACGCCCGAGCCCGCCGCGCAGGATAATGTCGAACGCCTCGAGCGGCTCGCCGTTGGGACCGCGTCCCGTCGTGCCCTGGAGGCCGATGTCGCCAGTCCAGTGCTGAGCGCACGCGTGAGGGCATCCATCGAGATTCAGCTTGAGGTCACCGACCGCATCGCCAAACTGTGTCGACAGCCGCTCGATAATCGATGCGAGCTTGGTCTTCGTCGGCGTCACCGCGTAATTGCAATGCGGATCGCCGATACATCCGATCGACGACGCGTACAGGCCGTTGACGTCGAGCGGAAATCCGATCTCGGCGACCTTGGCGATCACTTCCTCGAGGCGCGCCTCGGGAATTCCGGCGAGGATGAAATTCTGGCGCCGCGTGAGCCGGATATCGCCGCCGTACGATTCCGCGAGCTCGCCGACCTCGCGCATCTGCTTGCCGCTCATCAGGCCGAGATAAACCGGGAAGCCGACGTAGAAGAGCCCCGCCTGCTTCTGCGCATGGATTCCCATGTGATCGCTCTCGTCGTCGGGCAGCGGCATCTCGTCGAGGCTCTCGAGCGGCGCGCCGAGCCGATCTTCGACCAGCTTGCGGAACTCCTCGACGCCGTAGTCGTCGATCATGAACTTGAGCCGCGCCTTGACCCGCGAGATCCGGTACTCGGTGGTGAGGCGCCATACGTCGAGAATCGCGCGCAGAACCGGAATCACCTGCTCGCGGGTGATGAAAACGCCGAGATGGCGCGACAGCCGCGGCGTCGAAGATTGCCCGCCGCCGACGCGCACGGCGAAGCCCTCGCGTCCATCGCGAATCATCGCGACCAGCGATATGCAATTAATCTCGGGCGCGTTGCATTGATGGACGCACGAGGCGATCGAAATCTTGTGCTTGCGCGGCAGGTCGGAGTACTCGCGATTACCGTAGAAAAATTCCGCTGCGTCGCGCACCTCTCCGGTTACGTCGAACAGCTCGTTGCGATCGACGCCCGCGACCGGGCATCCGGTGATATTGCGCACCACGTCACCGCATCCGCCCATCGTCGTAAGACCGGCGGACTTGAGCTTGTCGAAAATCGCAGGCGCCTTGTCGAGCGTGATGTAATGAAGCTGGATATTCTGGCGCGTCGTGAGCTCGCCCTCGCCGCGGCCGTATTCTTCGGAGATCTCGCCAATTGTGCGGAGGCCTCGCGCGCTCAGGATGCCGCTCGGAATCTTGACGCGCATCATGAAGGTGCCGATCTTCGGCTTGTCGTGATACATCCCGAACCATTGGAGACGCACGATGTCCTCCTCCGGCAGTTTTTCGTAGGACGTGTCAGCCAGCCGCTGCCATTGGTTGGCTAGCTCGGTGGGAAACAACTCATGCTTGAGGCGCTCGACGGAATTGCGCTTCAAGACCATTTCCCACGCAGGCGCTACCCTCTTCGGCACAGACAATTCTCCTCGATACTTTGGAAAACGTAACTTTGATGAGTACCTTAGTCAACTAATTACATGACTTATCAAGTCAACTATTTAATGTTCTCGTCACTTCTGCTAGAAATACCTCAGGAATGCAATGAAATTTGGCGTCGGAGTGGATTACTCGGTCAAGGCTCTGCTGATGCTGGCCGAGCGTTTTCCGGGCGGAAAACCGACCCGCGTCGAGGAAATCGCCGAGCGGCAGGGCCTGCCTGAGAACTACCTGAGGCGCCTGCTGATCGAGCTCAAGCGCGGCGGCTTAGTGGTCAGCCAAAAAGGCCCCAGTGGCGGCTACCTGCTCGCGCGGCCACCCGGACGGATCTCTATGGCCGATGTCGTCGAAATAATCGAGGGCGACTACAATCCCGTCGAATGCCTTGATGATCGCGCGGGAGCGCCCTGCTCGCGCGATAATCCATGCGCGATGCGCGACGTATGGCGCCAGGTCCGCGACAGCACAAATCAGATTTTACGCAGCGCAACGCTGCAATCTCTCGCCGAAAAACGCAAATCCGCGCTTTCCTTCAGCATTTGATGTCCTGGCCGTTTAGTGCGACTATCGTCCAGATCTCAGCCGTTGAACTTCACTTATGTTGAACGCATTGTGAAATAATGGTTATGATCAAAATAAGGGCAGGTGGTGGATGAGGCGGCGGTTTCGCTTCTGCTGACGCCGTCCGAAGTGACGCCAGAAACCGCGAGCTGCCGGAACGGAAAGCATATGGCGAACGCAGCAGCATACTCCTCTCTCAACGGCACAAATCTCAGGCGGCCGTCGCTTTTCGATGCACTCGGCGAGTTCCGTGTTCCCCTCGAAGCGACGATGACTCTGTGGAGCGCGATCACCAGCACGTGGCCCGCGGTCGAGCCCGCGCAGCGCAAGATCGTGATGCTGATTCCGGGCTTCATGGCCGGTGACAGCTCGTTAATCCCGCTCGCGAATTTTTTGCATCGCCGCGGCCATCGCACGATCTTCGGTGGCATCGTTTCGAACTCGGATTGCCCGCGCGACACCGTGCGCAGCCTGAGTTCGCGGCTGCTCCAGGCGCGCGAGCGGTTCGCTCAGCGAATTGTGGTGATCGGCCAGAGCCTCGGCGGCGTTTACGCGCGCGAGCTCGCCCGGATTCATCCAGATGCGGTTGAGCGTGTGATCACGCTCGGCGCGCCGATTCGGCAGCCTCGCGACGCCGCCAACGTTGCGGTGCAGGCCGTCGCGCGCTCGATGGCGATGCTCCGCGGCAGGGCCGACGGATGCCTCAGCGAAAGCTGCCGCTGCGGCATGATGATCAACGACATCGCGCCCATCGGCGTGCCGATCACGGTGCTCTATTCGCGCAGTGATGGAATCGTCCACTGGCAAAGCTGCATCGACCATAGTGAGCTGCGCACGGTCGAAAACGTGGAGATCCCAGGCAGCCACTGCGGCATGGGCATCAACGTATCGGCCTACCGAATCATCGCCGACCGCCTCGCATTGCCTCGGCGCTCCGTGACAAGGCCCGGCCGCGCGTCGGCCAGCTCGAACTAACTATCGGTCAACTCGGCGCGAACTCGGAAATCCCTCTCCTGTGCGCGGCTACGGCCATCGGCCGCAGCCGCCGGAGAGGCTATTCCAGAAGCTGCGCGCGAATTGGATGCATTCACGGACTCAGCAATCAGGCGCGGCCGTATACCGGTACCACCGCGCCCGATGTCACTTGGCAGTCCTCTGAACACAAGTAGTTGAGCGTGCGTGCGATGTCCTCCGGCTTCACCCAGTTCTCGTGCTTTGCCTTGGGCATCGCCTTGCGATTCGCCTCCGTGTCGATCGTGCTCGGTGCGATCGCGTTGACGAGCACGTTGTCGCCCAGCACTTCTTCGGCGAGCGATGCGGTCAAAGTTGCGATCGCGCCTTTCGCGACCGCGTAGGCGGCGAAGTCACCCGCCCCTGAGAGTCCGCTGCGCGAAGTCACCGACACGATCCTGCCGTACTTGTTGCGCTGCATGATCGGTACGACGCTACGTGCGGCAAGGAACGCGGTGCGCAGGTTCAGATCGATCATGCTCTGCCATTCGTCGAGCGTGGTTTCGGCGATCGGTTTGCCGCCCCAGAAACCGCCGACCAGGTTGACGAGAATATCGACCCGGCCCCACTTCGATGCGACCTCGTCGGTAAACTGCTTGACCTGCGCCTCGACGCCGACGTCCGATTTGCGCACCAGGTACTGCGTGTCGGGAAAGCGGTTGCCGAGCCGCTCGCGCAGCATCGGCACTTCAGCATCGACCACGTAGGGGATGGCGACCTTGGCCCCCGCGACGAGAAAGTTTTCGGCCACGGCGCGGCCGAGCGCCCCCGTGCCGCCGGTAATAATCGCGATTCGGTTTTCGAGAGTCTGCATCTGCGTTCCCTCCACCTTCCCGCATACGCGAAAAAAAACGCCGGGCGCAAGCCCGGCGCTCATTCTTTTTCGTGAATGATCTCAGCGGACCTTTCAAGGGCCGCCTCTGATCCCCCTTCCCGCACCGGGAAGGGAAGTTGCCGATACGAGCACTGCGCTTGACTCGCCCGCATCGTTCACCCAACTAGTTGCTTACTTCAGGTTGTCGTTGGCGAACTCCCAGTTAACGAGCGTCCAGAACGCCTCGACGTACTTGGGGCGCGCGTTGCGATAGTCGATATAGTACGCATGCTCCCATACGTCGCAGGTGATTAGCGGTGTCTGACCGTCGCGAATCGGGCATCCGGCATCGTGGGTCGAAGTCACTTTGACTGAGCCGTCCTTGTCCTTCACCAGCCAGGCCCATCCGCTCCCGAAATGCCCGGTCGCGGCTTCGGTGAACTTTTGCTTGAAGGTCGCAAAATCGCCAAATGCTTTCTTGATCGCGTCGGCCACCGGACCCTTGGCCTCTCCACCCGCCTTGGGCGCGAGGCTCTTCCAGTAGAAGCTGTGATTCCAGTGCTGCGCGGCCTGGTTGAAGAGCACACCGGGCTCGGCCTGCTTGACGATCTCGTCGAGCGAGGTGGCGTTGGCGAACTTGCTCGTCGGGAGCAATTCGTTGAGGCGCGTCACGTAGGCGTTGTGATGCTTGCCGTGGTGAAACTCGAGCGTCTCCTTGGAGATCGCTGGCGCGAGCGCATCGATGGCGTATGGCAGCTTGGGAAGTTCGAATGCCATGATCGGGACTCCATTCTTTCGCCGACCGGACGCGCAATTGGCGTCAGGATCGGGCCAGGTTTAAGCAGATCCGGCAAGCCGGAATTAACGAAAATGGGCTGATCGTTCGACTCGATCCTTACCTTACCGCCACGCCGAAAGCGGTTGCAAGGCGAGATCGGCAGCGGGAGCGCGTCAGCGCTCCTCCTCAGGAAACAAAAAGGAAAGCGCTTCGCGCGCTAACCGGTGCCGGCACTTTCGGTGCCACCAAAGATCCCTCAACTCCGCAGACTTTGCTCAAGTGACTCAGGAATATAGTGGGGCGGGCGTCCCTGCCCGCCGTTGATTGCGCGGAGCTTTCTCCGCGCCACCTTTTGGGCAGATATCGAGGGCGCGCAACGCGCCGTCTTAATGGCGGGCAGGGACGCCCGCCCCAGGACATTGTTTTCTATTCTCAGAGTTAGAGTTCGCGCCGACCCGTGAGGGCGCTGGCGAGGGTGGCAGAGTCGGAGTATTCGAGGTCGCCGCCTGCGGGGAGGCCGCGGGCCAGGCGCGTGGCTTTTACGCCGAGAGGTTTCAGCGTGCGGGCGATATAGAGCGCTGTTGCTTCGCCTTCGACCGTCGCGTTGGTCGCGATTATAACTTCGCGGACCTCGGCGGGCGGGCTGACGCGCATCACCAGCTCTCGCATCTTGATGTCGTCGGGGCCGATTCCGTCGAGCGGCGACAGCGCGCCGTGCAGCACGTGATACAACCCGCCGAATGAGCGCGCGCGCTCCAGCGCCATAAGATCGGCGGGGCCTTCAACGACGCAAATCAAATCGCGCTCGCGCTGCGGGTCTTCGCAGATCTGGCATCGCGGATTATCCGACAGCGCGAAGCATTCGGCGCAAAGGCCGACGCGCTCTTTCATTTCGAGCAGCGACTCCGCAAGCGCAATCACCTGGTCACGCGGACGATTGAGCAGATTGAAGGCGAGACGCGAGGCAGTCTTCTCGCCGATTCCGGGCAGGCGCGAGAGTTCCTTCACGAGCCGCGTCATCGCGGGCGGCAATCCGTCGCCGCGCTTCAGGTTCTCCGCCATCGCGATTCGCTACGCGCCCGGAAAGCCGGGGATCTTGAGGCCAGCCAGCGGGCCCATCTTGCCCATCTCTTCGCTGACGAGCTGTTGGGCGCGCGCGAGGCCGTCATTGACGGCGACGACGATCAGATCCTCGAGCATCGGCTTGTCGTTGGCGGCGATGAGCGTCTGGTCAATTTCGATGCGCCGCACACGCAGGCCGCCGTCGACGGTCACACGCACCATGCCGCCGCCGGATTGCGCCTCAACGGTTTTGGTTGCGACCTCTTCCTGCATCTGGCGCAGTTTTTCCTGGAATGCCTGGGCCTGCTGCATCAACGAGGCGAAATCGAAATCTGCCATGATCAACTCCACCCGCGCGGGCGGGACTTCACGATTCCTCTTTGGTGCCGGGAGCCGGGATGCGCACTTCAACGAGGCGCGCTTCGAGCGTATCAACGATTCGGCGCATCGTGGGCTCGGCGAGGAGTGCGGTGCGTTCCTCTGGAGTTGCACTCCGCCGCGGCGCACCGGGATTCGCTGGCGGAGGCACGGGATCGATCGTGAGCTTCAGCGTCCGCTCTTCAGGCTCGGGCTCGGGAGCGGGACGTGATGGTGCGGCCGTGGCCGGAGCGCTCGCTGCGGCGTTCGCCGGTGCGCTCGTGCTCGAAGGCGGCGCGGGCCTTACCGGCGCCGCGGGATTGAACTGCGCAAGCTCGACGCGCATCGGACGCGCATAATGTTCCGTTGCGAGCTCGGCGATCACGGCCTTGTTGTCATTTAGATAGCGAACGTAGATGTCGTTGCGCGGCGTGACTGTCAGCAGGTCGCCTTCGGGGCTCAGCGCGAGCGCGGCGCCCTGCTCCATGAAGCCCGCGAGCGCAGCGCGCTTGCTGCGGATAAAATCGCGCAGTTCGGGCAGCTCGCGCTCGCCGCTCGTGACCGGCGGCGGAGGAGGCGCCTGCGGAGCTGGACGCAAAGGAGCGTCGGCCTTTACCTCGCCTTCGACGCGAAGCTTGCGCGTTCCGGCGGGAGGCGGCGGAGCTGCGGGCATACTGAGCGGACGCGATCCTCCGCTCGAAGATGGCGTTCCGCCCGATGAGGTAGGCGCGCCCTTTTCGAGCATCCGCATCAACTCGTCCGCATCGACGACCGGCGCGAGCGACGCCATCCGCACCACGGCCATCTCAAGCAGCAAATCGGGATACGGCGACTTGATCACCTGCTCCTGCGTGTCGGCGAGCAGGCGGAAGAGGCGCATCACGTCGCGCGAGCTGAGCTTGGCCGCGATGCGTTTGAGCTCGGTCACTTCGTGATCGGGAATATCGTCGAGCGGGCTCTGGGAGCCATCGGCCGGCAACTTCGCGACTGCGAGGTTGCGCAGCGTTTCGAGCAGGTCGCGGCCGAGAGATTCGAGGTTCGCGCCGCGCGCGGCCAGCTCGCGCACCTGACGCAGCGCCGCGGCGGCATTCTTATCGACGATCGCATCGGCGATTTTGAACACCGTCGAGCGGCTCGCGACTCCGAGCGACGCCGCGACTTCGGATTCGATCACCTTGCCATCGGTGCCCGAGGCGATCGCCGTTTCGAGCATCCGCTCGGCATCGCGCATGCTGCCGCCCGCCTCACGCGCGAGCACGCGCAGCGCAGCCTCCTCGGCCTCGGCATTCTCGCGCGAGGCGAGCTCTTTCATGCGCTCGAGGATCGTCGTGTATGGAATTCGGCGGAAGTCGTAGCGCTGGAGCCGCGAGAGGATCGTCTCAGGCATCTTCTGCGGCTCGGTGGTGGCGAGAATAAACTTGACGTGAGGCGGCGGCTCTTCGAGCGTTTTCAGCAGCGCGTTGAAAGCCTGGTCGGTGAGCTGATGCGCCTCGTCGATAATGTAAATCTTGAAGCGGTCGCGCGCGGGCCGGTAGCTGAGGTTTTCGATAATCGCGCGCGCGTCGTCAATTTTACGATAGGTGGCGCCGTCGATCTCGCTTACGTCGAGGGCGCGCCCGGCGCGAATCTCAACGCAGGCGGCGCATTCTCCGCACGGCTCGGCGGTGGGACCCTTCTCGCAGTTGAGGCATCGCGCGAGGATTCGCGCCGCCGTGGTCTTGCCGACGCCGCGAATTCCGGTGAACAAGAATGCGTGCGCGATCCGGCCGCGCTCGAGCGCCGCGGTGAGTGTGCGTGTGACGTGCTCCTGGCCGACCAGCTCGCTGAAGCGTTCCGGGCGCCATTTGCGGGCGAGTACGAGATGTGAAGCTGGAGATGCGGCCATCGCGAGTATCTAAATAGCGACGCTGCCCGTCGAATGATAGCCAGGCACCCCTGCGGCACAGGGTGGCGGCCGGTGCCGTTGCTTCCTTCCGGACCTGGCGGGGTTCGCGGCCTTCCCTTGCGCAGGACCCGGCTATCAACGGCGAGCAGCGTCGCGAAAAATTGCGCGGCGGATTCCTTGGCGCCGAGCTATTAGAGTATCACAGCAAGGGGCATGCAACCGCATCGCGGGATTTTGATCCTGATGGACCGCTGATACGCGACGATCGGCAGTGGAAGAAATAACCACGAAGACACAAAGGCACGAAGGGGTTGAACAGGCGCCCCTTTTTTTTCTTAGCGTCTCGGTGCCTTGGTGGTGATCTTTTTCTGCGAAGTCTTGGATGCAGCTTGCGCCGCCACCACTCAATAAATTAGTAGCGTGAGAATTGCGCGGTTGCTATCTGATCTTAGATGGCTCGTGAAAAGGACATTCTCTCTGTCGGGCTCATCCAGATGGCTTGCGATCCTGAGCCGCGCGTCAATCTCGCCAAGGCCATCGCGCGGATCGAGGAAGCCGCCAAGCGCGGCGCCGAGATCGTATGCACGCAGGAACTCTTCGCCTCGCATTACATGTGTCAGGTCGAGGATCCGGCGCTGTTCGATCTCGCCGAGCAGATTCCCGGCCCGACCACCGAGATGCTGGGATCGATCGCGCTCGCGCGCAAGATCACGATCGTCGCCTCGCTCTTCGAAAAGCGCGCCCCCGGCGTTTACCACAACACCTCGGTCGTAATCGGTCCGGACGGCAAGATCGTGGGGCGCTACCGCAAGATGCATATCCCCGACGATCCGCGATACTACGAAAAGTTTTATTTCACGCCCGGCGATCTCGACTTCGTGGCGCATCCGACGCCGCACGGGCCGATCGGCGTCCTCGTGTGCTGGGACCAATGGTTCCCCGAGGCGGCGCGGCTGACCGCGATGGCCGGCGCGCAGATCCTTTTTTATCCGACCGCTATCGGATGGTGGCACGGCGAGCCCAGGGAAGTGCGGCCCAAGCAGCAGAACGCATGGGAGACGATCCAGCGCAGCCACGCGATCGCCAACGGTGTCTACGTCGCCGCGGTGAATCGCGTCGCCGTCGAAGGCGAGCTCGAATTCTGGGGCCACTCCTTCGTGGCGGATCCGTTCGGCGAAGTGATCGCGTGCGCGAGCACCACCGACGAAGAGACGCTGGTCGTCCAATGCGATCTAAAGAAGATCGAGTACACGCGGCGCAACTGGCCGTTCCTGCGCGACCGCCGAATCGATGCCTACGGCGACCTCACGCGGCGCTATCGTTCATAAACGTGAAGTCGATTCCGCCTGAGCATCGCCGGCTCCTCGCGAACTACCGGATGCCGCCGGAGTGGGCGCCGCACGAGGCCTGCTACCTCGTCTGGCCGCATAATCGCGAAACCTGGCCGGGCATGTTCGAAGTGATTCCGCCGCTTTACGCCGCGATGGTCGCGGCGATCGCGCAGTTCGAGCCGGTGCGGCTACTGTTAAAGGACGAAGCCACGATGCCGGATGCCGCCGCGCTGATTCGCGAGGCGGCCCGCGGCAACGATGCGATTATACGCAACGTCGAGGCGTTCGTGCTCCCGACCAACGATTCGTGGGCGCGCGATCACGGTCCGATCTTCGTCAATCGAATCACGGGCGCAGGGCCTGCGCAGATCGCACTCGACTGGAAATTTAATTCGTGGGGCGAGAAGTACGGCGAGTTCGATCTCGACGATGTCGTCCCGCAGAAACTCGCCGCGCGCTACGGCTTCGAGTTTATTGAGCCCGGAATCGTGCTCGAAGGCGGATCGATCGACGTCAACGGCGCGGGCACGCTGCTCACGACCGAATCGTGCCTGCTGAATCCCAATCGCAATCCCGATCTCACACGAGAGAAGATCGAAGACTATCTCAAGACCTACCTCGGCGTATCGAACGTGCTGTGGCTCGGCGACGGAATCGAAGGCGACGACACCGACGGTCATATAGATGACCTCGCACGCTTCGTCGCACCCGAGAAGATCGTCACCGTCGTCGAGAACGATCCCGCCGACGCCAACTACGAAGTGCTCCAGGAAAATCTGCGCAAGCTGCGCGCGATGCGCGATCAGGACGGACCCCCGTTTCGAATCGAGACGTTGCCGATGCCACCCGCGGTCGTTCACGACGGCACGCGCCTGCCCGCGTCATACGCCAACTTTTATATAGCCAACGGCGGAGTCGTGATGCCGACCTTCGGCTGTCCCGCCGACAAGATCGCCGCCGACACGCTCGCGCGCCTCCTGCCAGGCCGCCGCGTCGTCGGCGTTCCAAGTACGGATCTGGTGTGGGGCCTCGGCTCAGTGCACTGCCTGAGCCAGCAGCATCCCACGCCGAGCAGATAACGGAAAAAAGCCACCACAAAGTTCACGAAGACACCAAGGGAAGGAAGGGCTGCCCTTCTAATCCTTAGTGCCCTCCGTGGTAAATTCGTTCTTAAGTCTTTTAACTTTGATATTGACTTAATTAATTTCTAGTTTAATATACTGCACATGAGGCCGCTTATTCTTAAGTGTCCGTCCTGCGATGGCGCGCTTAGCGTCGCTCGGCTCGAGTGCGCCAAGTGCGACATCGGTATCGAGGGCGAATTCTCGATGCCGCCCCTGCTGCGGCTCTCGCCCGCGCAAATCGACTTCGTCGAGGTCTTCATCAAGAACCGTGGCAGTATCCGCGACGTCGAGCGCGAGCTCGGTGTGTCGTATCCCACCGTGCGCGGTCGTCTTGATGACGTGATTCGCGCGCTCGGCTACCCGGTGAAGGGTGAGGCCGCCGAAGAGGTGCCACCCACCGAGAGCGCCACAGGCCGACGCTCCGTGCTCGCCGATCTCAAAGCGGGCCGGATCTCGCCCGAAGAAGCGCTGGCCGCGCTCAACGAACCCGAACCGCAAAAAAATCGCTGATCAAACGGAGAAGCTGGCGATGGAATCTAATCTTAAAGGAATTGAAACGCTTCGAATCATTCGCGCCGACGGCAACCTGAGAATCTCGGGAGGCGCGGGCGTCACCGAGCTCGGCAGAGATGCCGAAGTGATGCGCGATGGGGGCCTCGCCGAGGTCCGCCTGCGCAGCAACGCGACGGTGACGGTGGCACCGGGCGTGACCGTCGAGGTGATGGACGCCGCCGGCAATCTCGAGGTGCGCGAGCTGGCGGCCCCGCTCACGCTGGAAAAGGTGCGCGGCAACTTTAACGCCTCTCGCGTCGGCGCTGTTTCGATTCGCTCGCGAATCGCGGGCAATGCTCATCTGGAACACGCCGGCGCGATCGAGGCCGAGCAGATAAGCGGCTCGCTCACGGTTGAAGACGCGAAGTCGATCCAGGTTTCGCAGGTGGCGGGCGGGGTCGAATGCGGAATCATCACGGGCGATATAGCGATCGAAAAAATCGCGGGTGGTGCGCGGCTCTATGAAGTGCGCGGCAGAATCACGTCGCGCCTCGTAGCGGGCTCGCTCGAAGTTGCCGATACCGCGACAGTCGAAACGAGCGTTGTCGGCGGCAAGGTGCGCGCTACGCAAATCAACGGCAACCTGGCGTTTGGGAAAATCGGCGGCAAGTTCGTCGCCGACGGCGTCACTGGCGATGTCGCCGCCGGATTCGTCGGCGGCCGTGCGAGTATCACGCGCGCCGACGGCAAGATCGAACTCTTCGACGTGAGCGGCGCCGCCGAGGTGCGCAGCCAGTTCAAACCCGGCACGACCTGCACGATAAAGAGCCGCGGCCGGATCAACGTCGAAATCGATGGCGGGCCTGTGCTCGCGATCGCGGCCTCCGCCGGATGGGGCAAGGTCCGCCTCTACGGAATCGATACGGCCGGGCTCAAGTGGACGGGGCGCGCTCGTGTCGAGGGCACAGTAGGAGCGCAGCCCGAAAACGCCGAGCGTGCGCGCCTCGAGCTCGATACCACTTCTGCCGACATCATTATTACGACCGCATCTGCCGAAGGCCGCGACTACTGCGGACGCGAGGGCCGCTTCGGCAAGCGCTTCGGAGGTCCGTTCGAGGATTTCGCTGCCGACCTTGGCGAGGAGATTCCCGAGTTCGTGAGCTCCGTGCTCGATTCGGTCGGCAAATTCGTGTCCGACAGCGGCGTCCGCTCGGGCAGCTTCGTGCGCGACGTGACGCGCGACATGAGCCGCGGTATCCGCGAGGCGATCGGCGAACTCGAGCGCACGATGTCCGATCTCGGCAACCGCGTGCCGAACGATATCAAGGAGCAGCTCGCCAAGCTGGGCCGCGATCTGACCGAGCTGCTGCGCGAGGCGACCGCCGCCGGCTCGAGCATCACCCGCGAGGAGCGCCGCGAGCTGCGCGAGAAGATCCGCCGCGCCGTGCGCGAGATGCGCGACGCGCTGCGCGATGCCGCTCGTGCCGCTCGTCCCCGTTCGGCTGGTGCGACGCACGATGCCGCTCATTCAAGCGATTCATCGTTCAACACCGATACCGACGACATCCCGCGTCCGGGCACGACAGTAAAACTCTCGCGCGACGAGGCGATCCTGCAGATCCTGCGTGCGGTCAAAGAGGGCCGACTCGAGCCCGAAGAGGCCGACGATTTGATCAATGCATGGAACAAGGAGCCGGGCGACGCCCGCACCGCTTAGGCGGACGATCGTGGCACGAACTTTTCGGCGTAAGCGCGCAGTGCGCTGACAAACAGATCAAGCGTTTCGCTGATTTCGCGGCGCGCCTTGGGCTTGTCGTTGGATTCGGCGATTCGCACTGCGGCGGCCTCGAACGCTCCCGTCATAAGCGACGAAATCGGCTCGAGGGGAAGGGTGCCCGGCACTTCGCCCGCCTGCCTCAGCGCCGCGACCATCGATTGCACGAAATTTGCCTGCACGGGGCCCATCCGGCTTCTGATCTCGCGCCGGCGCGCCGGGCTCAGCACGCTGCGGCCATCGGCCAGCACGATGCGGTAGGCCTCGGGCTCGCTACAGCAATCGAGGAAAGCCTCGCGGCCATTGTGGATTCGCCCCCACAGCGTCGGACCCTCGGCCGCCGCAGCGAGCGTCTTCGCAAACATCCCGCGCAGCACGCGTTCAAAAACCTCCGCGAACAGGTCGTCTTTACTTTTGAAGTAGAAATAAAGCGCCCCGCGCGTGACCCCGGCCGCATTCACCAGGTCCGGGATCGAAGTGTTGGCGTAACCCTTTTCGGCGAACAGCTTGCGCGCGCCGTCAATTATCTTCTCGCGTACTGCACCGCGATCCTGCTTCATCAAACGCCTGCGCTTTCCCGGACCGGGGTTAAGCTTCTGAAGTTCTTACCGATGAACGAAGGAGACTGCCAACGGTTTTCGAGGTCCCGTTCGACAGCTTGTGTAGCATAGCTATACTGCGAGGTCACCCCGCTTTCCCATATCCGAGCTTACGTACTCTGGCGTTACCTTCGAACGCGCGTTCAGATTCCTTGACCGGGACCGCGGCGTTGATGTTCACTCAATGCCGCGGAGCGGCGGCCCATGATCAAGCGCATCCTGGTCTTCTATCTTTCGATGCTCGTCCTGACCCTCGCGGTGTCGGCGCGAGCGCAACTCCCCCCCGATCAGATGACCTCGCTGACCCTGCCCGAGATTGGCCCGGGATGGGTATTCGTTCTTGACGCGGGCTTTCCGACCACCAGCATCGCGCACTTCGACATAATCGACGGGCAGCATTTGAAGATCCTCGGCCAGTTGAGCGGCGGCTACCTGTCGAACTTTCTCGTTGCCCCCGACCATCACGAGTTCTACGCCATCGATACCTTCTACTCGCGCGGCTGGCGCGGCACCCGTACCGACGTCGTGTCGATATTCGATGCGAAGACGCTCAACTGGCAGGCCGAAGTCGAGCTGCCGCCCAAGCGCCTCCTGATCGTTCCCAAGCGCGACTCGGCGGCGATCACGCCCGACGGCCGCTTCGTGCTGGTTCAGAATATGACCCCCGCGACTTCGGTCAGCGTCGTCGATACGCAGTCGCGCAAGTTTGTCGGCGAGATTGAAACGCCCGGATGCGTTCAGGCGATCGTCTCGGGCAATCGTCAGTTCAATTCGATGTGCGCCGACGGCTCGCTGCTCACCGTTCAGCTCGACGACAGCGGCAAGGAAAAAGCCAAAGTTCCGGGCAAGCCGTTCTTCGATGCGAGCCACGATCCTGTTTTCGATCAGCCTGCCGTCGCCGGCACCAAGGCCTACTTCGACACGTATCATGGCAGCGTGCATGTCGTTGAGCTCGCCGGCAACGAGGCCGTGCCTGAGCCCGCGTGGCCGCTCCTGACTAACGCAGACAAAGCGCAGAAGTGGCGGCCAGGCGGATGGCAAACGGTCGCCGTTGAGCCGAAAAGCGGGATGCTCTTTGTGCTGATGCATCAGGGCGGCGAGTGGACGCACAAGCAGACCGGCACCGAAGTGTGGGTGTTCGACATCGCGAAGAAATCGCGGGTGAAACGGATCAAGCTCAAGACCAAGGGCTATTCGATTTTCGCGGCCAACGCGGACAAGCCAATGCTCTACGTGCTCGACCTGATCCCGCCGGCCGGCCAGCTCGAGGCTTACACAGTTAACGACGGCAAACTTGCCGGCACGCTGACGGAACTCGGTGCGCCGTTCCTGGTCTCGGGGCCGTGATGATCGATCCGGTTATCATATGGATCGCCACGCTCGCGCTGGCCGCGATCTTTACCGCGTCAGCGATCATCAAGTTCGCCGACCTCGATGAATTTCGCGGTGCGCTTGAGAATTATCGGATTGCGCCCGAAGCGACTGCGCCTCTGCTGATGATTGCGATACCGGCCACGGAGCTCGCGGCTGCGGTGGCGATCGTGATTCCCGATACTCGCTCGTGTGGCGCCGCGATTGTGTTCGCCCTGATCGCGGTATTCACCGCGGCGATCGCAATCAACCTTTGGCGCGGCCGCGTGTATATCGATTGCGGATGTTTCGGGCCCGCGCTGCATCAGAAGATCGGTTGGCGGCTCGTCGTGCGCAACGGCGTGCTGGCGATACTCGCGATGGTGGCCGCGATGCCGCAATTTGGCCGTGCGCTCGAAACGCTCGACCTCGTGACGATCGCTCTGGGAGCCGCCACGAGCGTTCTCGTCTATGCCGCCGCAAATGTTCTGCTCGCGAACGCGCCGCGCCTCGCCGCGCCGGAGATGAGCGATGCATGAGGCGCTGGTCATCTCTCAGATCGTGCTGTGGATCGCAATCGTCGCGCTGTCGGCCGTGGTCTTCGCGCTGGTGCGGCAAATCGGAGTGCTGCACGAGCGAATCGCGCCGATGGGCGCGCTCACGATCGACAAGGGACCCAAAATCGGCGAGCATTCGCCGGTCTTCGAGCTTGCTACGCTCGACGCTCGCCCGCTCACGATCGGCGCGCCCAATACTCGCGAGCGCTCTACCCTCCTGATGTTCGTGTCGCCGACGTGCCCCGTGTGCAAGAAGCTTTTGCCGGCGGCGAAATCGATGGCGGCCAAGGAATCGCGCTGGCTCGACCTCGTTTTCACCAGCGACGGCGATCCCGCTGAGCAGGCCGACTTCGCGCGCAAGGAACGCCTCGACGGATTCCCGCTCGTGCTCTCCTCGGAGCTCGGCATGACCTATCGCGTCAGCAAGTTGCCGTACGCGGTTTTGATCGACGAGGAAGGCGTCGTACGCGGCAAAGGCCTTGTCAACACGCGCGAGCATCTGGAGAGCATCGTGCAGGCCAAGCAGATGGGTGTGGCTTCGCTTCAGGAGTATCTTACCAGGCGGCACGAGCAGTCCGGGCACGCCGAGAGAGAGCATCATGGATAACCTGGTCGAAAGGATGACCCGTGCGGTTGCGCAGCGCTCGTCGCGCCGCAGTTTTATCGCTCGCGTCGGCAAGCTGCTCGTGGGCGCTGCGTTTATACCGCTGCTGCCAATCGATCGCGTGGTGAACAGCGCCGCTGCCGCCGAGAAAACTCCCAAGGGCATCAACGACGACACCAGCTGCGATTATTGGAAGTATTGTGCCGTCGATGGCTATCTCTGCAGCTGCTGCGGCGGCACTTCGCACGATTGCCCTCCCGGAGCGACACCGTCGCCGACCTCGTGGGTGGGGACCTGCACGCATCCGACGGACAGCAAGCAATACATCGTGAGCTACCGCGATTGCTGCGGCCAATCGGCGTGCGGACGATGCCTCTGCGGCAGGACCGAGGGCGAGATGCCGCTCTACCGCACGCAGCTCGACAGCGATCTGATCTGGTGCTTCGGCTCGCCGACCATGATGTACCACTGCTCGACGGCCGAAATCGTGGGAGCGAAATAGCGCTTGAGGATTGCGATCGGGGCCGCGGCGCTCATGCTCGCGGCCGCTTCATGTTCGAACAAGCCGGCCCAGGCTCCGCCGGCGACGGGACAAGTCTTCACTGAGCGCTGTGTGATTTGCCATCAGTCGAACGCGCAGGGAATCGCGGGCATGTATCCGCCGCTGGCCGATTCGATTGGCAACTACGTGCGCGAGCCCGGCGGCCGCCAGTATCTCGTGCACGTTTTACTCAACGGCTTGAGCGGCCCGCTCGACGTGAAAGGCACGACGTACAACGGGCTGATGCCGCAATTCGCAAGTCTGAGCGATGACGATGTCGCCGAGGCGCTCAACGAAGTGCTCGAGCGTTACAACTCGAGCGAGCTACCCGCCGATTTCCAGCCGATCACGCCAGATGAAGTTAAAGCTGGCCGCGCGCTCGAAGAGACGCCATCGCAGCTGAAGAACGAGCGCGCGCAAATTTTCGATGAGCTCAAGGCTGCGGGAGACGCAAAGTGAAACGTATCGCTGCGATGCTCGCGCTGGTGATGTTCGCGCCCGCGATCGCGAATGCCGACCCGCCGGCGCAGCTCTACATGCTGAACTGCTGGGGATGCCATCGGCCGCAGGGCGAAGGAATTCCCGGTACGGCGCCGCCACTGCGCGGTGTGGCCGATTTCTTGAAGGTGCCCGGCGGGCGTCAGTATCTGATCGAAGTACCAGGCGTGTCGCAATCAGCACTGAGCGACGAGCAGGTCGCCGACGTGATGAACTGGATCCTGCGCTCATTCAGCAAGGATCGCCTCCCCGCCGACTTCAAGCCCTATACCGCCGAAGAAGTGAAACAGTACCGCACAGTCAAAATGCTGAGCATCATCGACAAGCGCCAAAAGCTCGTCGACGAAATGGTCGCGATGAAAGTGCGCCCGGCCGAGAAGCCGTGAACGCTATTCCGCATTTTCGGGTTCGCTTCGATCACCCACGCTCTGCCCGAAGAGAATGAGATACCCATGGAAGGCGCGCTAGTGCGCGGCGGGCGTGGTTGGATGCTCGAGGCGAGGGTGATGTTGGCTTAGCGGCAGGACGATCGTGAAGGTTGAGCCGACGCCGGGCTCGCTATCGACTTCGAAGCGGCCGCCGTGGGCGGCGACGACCTTGCGACAGATCGCGAGGCCGATGCCGATGGGCTTCGGCGGTTGCGCGCCGACGCGCTGAATCTGGGGCGACGTGAGTATCCGCGAGAGGCGCGCGCGGGTCATCCCCGGACCCTGATCGACAATCCTGAGCGTAGCGTTGGCGCCCGACTGCTCGAGGCTCACGCTCACGCTCGCGCCGCTCGGCGAAAACTTGATCGCATTGGCGACGAGATGATTCAGCACCTGTGCGATACGTCCGGGATCGACGCGCGCGGGATGCAAATCGCCGGGCAGCGTCGCGCTCAGGTGCACATTTCGTTGGCGCGCGAAGAGTTCGTTGGTCGCGAGCGTGCCTGAGACGACCTCGCTCAAACATACGGCGCGTTTTTTCAGCTCGAGGCGGCCACTTTCGATCGCCGAAGGATCGAGGAGGCTGTCGATCAGATCGATCGCGAACTCGCTCGACGCCTTGATGCGGCTGAGCGACTCGCACGCCTCGGGACGCATCGCCCCGTCGCCGTCTTCCAACATCAGGCTCGCGTAGCCGTTGACCGCGGCAAGCGGGCTGCGTAGGTCATGCGCGACGGCAGCGTAGAGACGATTGCGTTGATCGGCGGCGCGACTCAGCTCGGCGCTGCGCACGCTCAGCTCGCGCTGCATCGTGTCGAGTTCGCCGTAGAGTTTGGCGTTGTTATCAAAAGGCTGGGGCCGCGGTAACGGTTCGGATCGCAATGCCGCGAGAAACTGGTTGAGCGCCGACTCGGGACATTCCGAGCTGCCGTCGCATTCGAGCAGTTCCTCGCAGGTGCGGATCAGGCCTGAGCGCGAATGCGATGCGACCAGCAGCAGATGATTAAATCGCACCGCGCATCCCACGAACGAGAGCGACACGCGCCGCGCGAAGATTGGCATTTCGAGCTGCCATTCTTCGATCGGCTCGCCGAGGCGCAGGGCTTCGATGAATGCGCGGGCTTTGGCCGCGCTGCCGACGCCGATAATGTCCTGGAGCAGTCTGCCCTCGATGAGGATTTCCTCCAGTCCGATCGTGTCGCGCAGCACGCGCTTGATTTGGCCCGCGCCGTCACAGATGAGGACAGCGCTCGCGGCCTGCGCTTCCTGGACGAGACTCAGCTTCATCGCTCGGGGCTCATCAGCCAGTTAGCAAGGAGCACTGCGTCGGTCGCGTCGCGCGCATAGCCATCGGCGCCGATCTTGCGCCAGAGATGAGGGTCTTCGTTGAACATCCGCCCGCCGACCATGATGCGAAGGCCTTGGAGCGCCCCGCACTTACGAATCTCGGTGACCACGTCGACGACGCGAAGCAATCCACCGAGCATCGTCGCCGAGAGCGCGAGCACGTTGGGCTTGCGGCGTTCGAGCGTGATGATCAGGTCGTGAGTCGGCACGCAAGCGCCGGCACAATACGCGTCCCAGCCATCGAGATCGATCAGGTCCGACAGCATGAGGATACCGATGTCATGCTGATCGCCATCGACGCATGCGGCGACGATCGAACGGCCGCGGCGCGCCTGACGCGGCACCTCAGCCTGAAGACGCGCCATCAGCCGCTGTGTGATCGTGGCCGCATAGCGCTGGTCGGCGGCAGTGGCGAGATTCGCTTCGCATCGCCGTCCGATCTCGGCGAGAGCGGGCTGCAGGATACGCACGTAGACCTCGGCGAGGGGAATTCCCGAGGCGACCGCGCCCTCGATTATTTCCATCGCCCGGCGATGGTCCGACTGCATCAGCAAGTCAACATAACAATTGAGAACCATGTCGCAGGGCGCGGGCGAATCGGCGACGACGCGGCCCGGAGTATGCCAGGCAACACGCGAATCGCGGCGCGGAATCGGGCGCCCAACTTCGACAAAGGGTGTTTCGTTTTGTAGTGCGGCTTCTTCCGGCATGGCGAATTATCCTTGAAAGGAAATTCAGCAAGAAACATTCCCCGGAAAACCGCGCCCAGCGCCTTGAGATATCCTTTGTTATCGCTCTTTTGGTGCGGGGAACGACGCATCGCGGGTCTTTCGATGTGTCATGAAAGAACACGGCGGAAAACAAGGATTTTTTCTTTCGTGGCAGATGTAAACGAACCGCGCGGGCTTCGCGTCTAAGTTTCAAGAACGCAGAACATAACCCAACAAATCGGGGTGAGGATCATATGAAGAATCTAAAGACAAAGTTGGCAATCGCGGGAGTCATCGCAACGATGGCGCTCGGTAGCGGCACCAGCTTCGCCGGTCAGTGGGGCTACAATCATCCGCGGCGCGTCGAGGTCAACTCGCGCCTTGCCAACCAGAACCGCCGCATCACCGCGGGCGTCCGCGACGGCCAGCTCACCCACCAGGAAGCGCATCAGTTGCGCAGCGAAGATCGCAGCGTGCTCCACCAGGAGCGCCAGTACGCACACTTCGACGATGGTCACATCTCGCGTCCCGAGCAAGGTGTGCTGAACCAGGACGAGAACGGCATTAGCCATCAGATCTATACCGACCGTCACGACGGCGAATAGGTTTGACCGCGAGCGCATCGACGGGCGGCTCCGATTTCGGGGCCGCCTTTCTTTTTGTAAGCTCGAGCCGGCGTCGCTATCTGCGAGTCAAGCTGATACCACGTCGAGCTAGCGTCTCAGCGCCGCTTCGGCTAAATCATCTTCGTGGATGCGAGGACCAAGGGGGCGGCGGCTGCCAGCATCGGGTTGGCCGTAGGTTCTGGCTCGGCCGGCCCGGCGCGCGGCGCGGGCATTTCGCTCGCTGCCACGATCGCGGGTCTCATCGTTGCGCTTGCGTTCCCCTTCGTTCCGCATGTGAAGCTGCTGCCGTTGCCGCACGGACTATCGGCGTCGGAATTACTCGGTATCCAGGGAATCGCGGCGGGCCTGACCGGCCTTGCGCTCCTGCTTGTGATCATCACGAGGTGGGAGCGCTTGCCGCTGAGCTCGGTCGGAATCCGGCCGCTTCGAACAACTGATTTCCTGATCGGGATCGGGGCTTTCTTCGCGATCCTGGTTCTGAACTTCGTGGTCGGGCTTCTTTATCACGTTGTGTTCGTGGGCGGCCCTTTTCCACATTTGATGGGAATCGCGGAAGTCGCACCCAGGCAAACAGCGCTTCTCCTGGGGATGCCGCCGACCATGATGCTGCTGACCGCGACGGTGGCGGGCTGCGTCGAGGAGCTGGCGGACCGCGGCTTCTTCATCGAAAGGATCGAGATGCTCACCGGCAGCACGGCGCTTGCCGCTGTGGCTGCCTGGCTGCTGCCGTCGGCGCTGCATATCGCGTTCTGGGGCCGGAACTACTTACTCGTAATCGCGCCGATGGAAGCCGCGCTGGTTGCGCTTTACCTGTGGCGCAGACGATTGCTGCCTTGCGTAATCGCGCATGTGCTGGTGGACGGATTCGTCGCTCTGGTGCTGATCTTCGTCCCGCTGATTCCCGGTGCGCCGAGCGCGGACGACCTCCAGGGAATTGCCTTTTACCTGCTCGGCCGTCAGCCGCAGGCGATCGCGCGTTTCGACGCAAGCCTCGCACTCAACCCGAGGGACACGACTGCGCTCATCTGGCGCTCCAACTCGTACTGGAACCTTCACGAAACCAAACGATCAATCGACGATCTGGATCGCGTTCTTCAGATCGATCCGCGTATGGCCGCAGTTTATGACCTGCGCGCACTTCGACAATTTGTGTTGAGTGACTACGATGCGGCGCTCGCCGACATCAACAAGGCGATCGCGATAAAGCCGCTCGCGCAGGAGTACGAATTCAAAGGCGCGATCGACGCCGCAAGAAACGACAGCTCCGCGGCTATCGAGGACTTGACGCGGGCGCTGAGCTATTCGCCGTCCGACGCGGGCGCTCTCACTGCAAGAGGCAGGCTCTATGGGCTGCGCGGGCAGAATGATCGTGCGATTGACGATCTTACCGCGGCGATTCAGATTGCGCCGTCAGCACAGGCTTATCTGGGCCGGGGTCAGGCTCTGATGGCGATCGGCGAGTGGCAGCCGTCCTACGAAGATCTCAAGAAATCGGTCGCGATGAACGGCAAGGATCCCGAAGCGCTAAATGCTCTCGCGTGGATAATGAGCACGGCGCCGCTGGGCAGCGTCCGCAACGGCGAGCAGGCTGTTCTGCTCGCGACCAGGGCCTGCGATCTCACTTCGTGGAAGAACCCCAAATATCTTTTGACCCTGGCCAGCGCATACGCGGAGGCGGGCGATTTTCACAGCGCCGTAGATCGGGCGCGGCAAGGAATCGATGCCTACGACGCCAACGATCCCTGGGACATGTTGACGGCGATCGACGAGCGGGGTCTCTACAAGAGCGGCCACCCTTATCGGATGAAGCCGCCGAACGCTCAGCCGACTTCCGCTCAACTGCCGCAATCGCAGCGCAACTGAATATTGCATCGGGCATTCGGTTTGTCGTTGCGGCGGCCAATTGATATTGCGTGAATTGTAGCAGTCAATTTTGGCGCCTTCGAGGTGACTCATGATCTTCACCGTCGTTGCCGATGTTCAAAACGATACGGAGCTGGCTGGTATCGCGGCGGTCGCGCTTTTTGGCGCGGGGCTGACGCAAGCGATCGACGGCTCTCCGTTTGGAATCAACCCGGTAAACAAAGGCTCGCTCGACATCTCGTGCACGACCGAGAATGGACCGCGGGTTCGAGCCGCGTTCATCCGCGCCGGATTCACCACCACGCAGGTCGTCGACGCTCCCGTCACTCCGCCGAAGACAAATCTGCTGACCATCACTACGGGCCCCGAGAAAACGCAGTACCTGCAGATGGCCGATCCCGCATGCGACGCGCTCTGCGGCGCGGGACTCACCGTGCAATATGCCGACGGCAGGTCATACAGCGGCGATCTCAATCATGATGCGACGCTACAAGTGCAATGCGACAGCTCGGATTCAGCCGCCGTCAGAAACGCGTTCACGGCGGTGTGGAACTTCCTCGCCAATAGTTAATGACCGGAATTTCCGAAGAGGTGCGCAATGCTGACTGAGCGTGAACAGGACATCATCAAGCGCTGGCACGAGTTCTACCTGAATCCGACGCCGTACCCGATTGCCGAGCAGCGCACGCGCCTGGTCGATTATTTCAAGGAGTTCAACGCCGACCCGCCCGCCATCGGTGCGCTTCATGAGCGCGTTTCTCTCAAAGCCGGGCTCACCGCCAATATCGCCGTGCCCAAGGGCGCAGGGCCGTTTCCGGTGATGGTCTATCTGCACGGCGGAGCGTGGACGCTCGGCAGCGCTTCGACGACGCATCGCAAGCTCATCCTGCAATTCGCCGAGGCTGGTTATGTAACGATCGCACCCGACTATCGCCTCGCGCCCGAAAATCCATTTCCGGCGGGCTTCGATGACTGCGTGTTTGCAGCGGAATGGGCGGCTGAGAATGCGCGCCAGTACGGCGGCGATTCTTCGCGGATGGCGATGGGGGGCGATTCTGCGGGCGGCAACCTCACGGCCGCGGTGCTGCCGTCGATCGCATCGCGAGCGCACGGTCCGAAGTTCAACGCCGCGGCGCTCATCTACGGCGCATTCGATTTCGCCGGTCTCGTGAAGATGGCTCCGCAAGCGGCCGAGCCGCTCGCCAAGGCATATATTGCCGGCAAGTATCCGGCGTTGCTGAGCGACCCGCGCGTGAGCCCGATCAATGCGATCAAGCCGGGTGCGATGCCGCCGAGCTTCATTATCGCAGGCACCGCGGATGGGATCGTCGGCGAATCGCGCACGATCTCAGAAGCGATGCATCGCGCCGGAATCGAGAATGAGCTGCGCATCTTCGACGACATGCCGCACGGCTTCATGCAGATGAACGAGCTGTCCGGCTGCCGCGAGGGGCATCGGCTGATGTTCGATTTCCTGCGCCGTCACGTGTGAATTAAGCGCCGGTGTCGTTTACCGGTGGTCAGAAACGAATGGGTCGATTTCGCTTGGAATTTTTCCATCGTTGCATAAGAATGCCTGTAGCTCTGAATTAGCCGACAGTCCTTACCCTGGCGAGGAGGGAACACCAATGGCCGAGTATGACATTCAAATCAAAGGCGGCACCGTCGTCGATGGAACACGCGTGCCACGTTATCAAAGCGACGTCTGGATCAAAGACGGCAGAATCGCGCAAATCGGCGGCCGCGCTCCTGGCTTCGCCAAGAAAGTTATCGACGCCAACGGCCTCGTCGTAGCGCCGGGCTTCGTCGATCTGCATACGCATTACGACGCGCAGATCAGGTGGGATCCCTGGTGCACGATTTCCGGATGGCACGGCGTGACCTCCGTCGTGCTCGGCAACTGCGGCTTCGGCTTCGCTCCGGTGAAGCCCGACTTCCGCGATCGCTCGATGCTCACGATGACGCGCACCGAGGCGATTCCCTACGACTCGATGAAGGAAGGGATGACGTGGGATTGGGAAACGATCCCGCAGTATCTCGATTCGCTCGATCGCTCGCCCAAGGGCGTCAACTGTATCCAGTACATGCCGACTGCGTCGCTGATGACTTACGTGATGGGCCTCGACGCCGCCAAAACGCGCGAGGCGACGGAGGCCGAGCGCGCCGAGATGCGCCGCCTGCTCAGCGAAGGCATGGACGCGGGCCTCTGCGGATTTTCGATCCAGCGCCTGGGCAAGCATTCCGCGCAGGCCGACTTCGACGGCTCGCCGATGGTCACCGACACGATGTGCGACGAGGACATCCTGAATCTCGCGCGCGTCCTGCATGAACGCGACGAGGGCTTTATCGAGATCACGCAGGCTACGGGACATATCAAAGACGACCTCGCATTCGTCGAGACGCTCGCCGCCACGGCGAACCGTCCGATCCTGTTCCAGGCGATCACGGCGAGCACCCGCAACGCCGATATCCATCGCAAGAGCCTCAACTGGCTGCATAAGGCGCGCGCCAAGGGTCTGCCGATCTTCGGCCAGGCTGGCACGGTGCGCAGTGGCTTCGCGTTCACGCTCGAGCATTGGAACCTCTACGACATGGCGCCGGCGTGGCGTGACATGACGACGGGGACCAAGGAAGAGAAGATCGCGAAGATGCAGGATCCGGTGATCCGCGAGGCGGTGAAGAGCGAGCGCTCGATGGCGGCGCTCGACAAGAACGCGCCCGGCATCGGCGGGCGCCTCGTGAAGCTGATCGTGCAATGGGTCGAGAACAAGCCTGAGCTCGAGAAGTACGTCGGCAAGTCGCTCGGCCAGATTGGCCAGGAAGAGGGACGGCATCCGGTCGACGTGATGGTCGATCTCGCGCTCGCGACCGATCTCAAGGCCGAGTTTCTGCAGGCCGAGCCGCAATTCAACGGCGAGTTCAACGCCGAGATCATCAACAGCTCGATGTACACCTTCCCCGGCGTATCCGACGGCGGTGCGCATACGAAGTTCTTCACCGGCGGCGCGTTCACCACGGACTTCCTGCGCTGGATGGTTCGCGATGAAGGGCGCGTCACGCTCGAAGAGGCGCACTATCGGTTGTCTGCCCTCCCTGCTCATGCGGCGGGCTTCCGCGATCGCGGTGTGCTGCGCGAAGGCGCGGCGGCCGACGTCGTCGTGTACGATCTGAAGAACCTCGGCATCGAGCCCGACTGGATCGGCGAAGTGGTCCATGATTTGCCGGGCGGCGAATGGCGCCGCGTGCAGCGTGCCAAGGGCTACCGCTCGATCATCGTCAACGGCGAAGAGACTTTCGCCGAGGACAAGTGCACTGGCGCGACCCCCGGCAAGCTGCTGCGCCACGGCCACGCCTGATTGCGGTTCTCACCTTGATCAACGCGGGAGCGGCTGAACGTCGCTCCCGCTTTCTTTTGCAAACGTCGTCTTTCGCGGCGCGCCGCAAACTGGCAGATTGCACTATCCGACGATGCCTGGAGGATCCGTGAGAATCGCAACTACCATGGCGCTTGCAGCGATATTGCTCGCGACGCCGAGCCTGGTTCTGTGTCAGACGAATGCTTCACCTGCTGCGAGCGCGACCTCGGCGCCAGCGGACTGGGATTCGCACATCCCTATACCGCCGGGCGCAGTGTTGATTTCCTCGACCAAGCCCAAGGTCGGCGTCGTCCACTCGGCGACGTTCGAGGTCGCAGGCGATTACCAGGAGCTGGTCGATTTCTACGAAAAGGCGATCCCCAAGGCAGGTTTCCAGCCGGGGCCTAAGGTGGTGCTGCCCGCGCGCAAGGTTTACAACCGCAGCTTCATTCACAAGTCCGCGCTCGACAGCGTCGTGATCTCGCCGAGCACCGATCATCCCGGAAAATTCACCATTAATATCACCTACACTCCTGTGGCAAAGTAGAAGCATCTTGCCGCAGGAGTTTCGGTCATGGCTGGATGGCCTGATCGCCGCGTTCTCGAGCTGTTCGATATCGAGATTCCTATCATCCTCGCGCCGATGGCTGGCCCGGGAACCCCCGAGCTCGCGATTGCCGTTAGCGAGGCGGGCGGTCTGGGCTCGCTGCCTTGCGCGCAGCTCAGCGTCGATGGCGTTCGTTCCGCATTGCAGACGATTCGGCGTGCGACCTCGCGTCCTATCAACGTCAATTTCTTCTGCCACACTCCGCCTACGCCCGATCCTGTGCGCGCGATGGCTTGGCGCGCGCGGCTCGCGCCCTACTACGTCGAGCTCGGCCTCGATCCCGAGGCGCCTGTGCCGGGACCAACACGCAAGCCGTTCGACGGTGAGCTTTGCAAGATCGTCGAAGAGGTAAGGCCCGAGGTCGTGAGCTTTCACTTCGGCCTGCCGGAGCGAAGCCTCCTCGATCGCGTGAAGGCCACGGGTGTACGTGTGATCGCGTCGGCAACCACGGTCACAGAGGCGCGATGGCTCGAGGAGCGCGGATGCGACGCGATTATCGCGATGGGCCTCGAGGCGGGCGGCCATCGCGGCAATTTCCTCACCGACGACATCACGCGGCAGGTCGGAACCTTCGCGTTGGTGCCGCAGATCGCTGACGCCGTGAAGGTCCCGGTCATCGCGGCAGGCGCAGTTGCTGATGCGCGCGGGATCGTGGCCGCATTCGCACTCGGCGCATCGGCGGTGCAGATCGGGACCACGTACCTTTTTTGTCCGGAAGCCAAGATGCCTCCGCTTCATCGCGAGGCGCTTATCACCGCGGCTGACGACGATACACAGGTGACCAACGTCTTCACCGGGCGCCCCGCACGGGGAATCATCAACCGCGTGATGCGCGAAGTCGGTCCGATGTCGCATGACACGCCGGCATTCCCGCTCGCCAGCAGCGCGCTCGCACCACTCAGGGCAAAATCCGAACCGGCAGGCTCAGCAGATTTCGTGAATCTATGGTCCGGCCAGGCTGCCTGCCTCGCACGGCACGACGTTCCCGCCCGCGAGCTGACGCTCGACCTGGCTAAGGGAGCCCTCGCAAAATTATCTTTACTCTCAGGCTAGAGCTTAAAAACCCGGCAATTCGCCGCTATTCCGGACCGATTGACGCCGAAGATCACGTGCGATCGTCTTCCGTTCGCTGAAGTCCTACTTTCGTACGTTAACGTTGTACAAAATTGTACCGTGGGATCTTACGCCTCCTCTTCAAAAGTGCCGTCAAGCGCAGCAGCTTGCGGCTAACAATCGGAGAAGGAGGAGACTCATGAACTCACAAACCATGGCAGGAACTAACAGCACCCTGCCACGTGCCAAAGGATTGATGCTTTCGCTGCTCCTGATGATGGCCTCGGCCTTCAGTTGTGTCACAGCGTCGGCGGCCACCTTGACCGTCGGCCTCTGCCAGCCGGGTGGTTATTCCACGATTCAGTCCGCGGTGAACGCTGCCGCGGCGGGCGACACCGTCAATGTTTGCCCTGGCGTCTATCCGGAATCCGTACTCATCACCAAGAACCTGACGCTCGCGGGAATAAACGCAAAGGACCAACTGGGTGTCCCAACGATCACGTACGGGGGAAAAGGCGACAAGCCGGTATGCCAGCCCGAGGCTGAGGCTCAAGGTGCGTGTCCTCAGGTCTTTGTGGTTGGCGCGACGGCAAAAATCATCGGTCTGCACATCGACGACTCCGCGTTTCCTAAATCCACCTGCGATGCGACGCCTGTGGCAATTTTTTTCCTCAACGCAGCCGGCACCGTTTCTTCCGATACTCTCGTGAACCAGAACACGATTTGCGATGAACTGCAGAATGGTCTTGGTGTTCTGGCAGCTTATACGATCGATACCGGGAGTTACTCGCTCGATATCGCGAACAATACGATCAACAACTTCGGCTTCGGCGCTATTTATCTGGATGGTTACGATCTTTCCGGGGACGGCCTCGAAGCTGTAAAGCTGACCGGATCGATTTCGGGCAATATGATCACTCCGGTCCAGAGTTCGACTGACGTCATTAGTCTCTTCGTTACCAGTGCGGAGATAGTCAGCAGCAACAAGATCACTGGAGTCGGCACCCAGGACGATAGCCTTGCAATATACATTAATCACAGTGACAAACCGTCGCTTATTGGCAACACCATCAGCAATATTGGTGCGGGAGTCGATCTCGAGGATGTCGGTCCGGGTACTCTAGCCACGAACTCATTGTCGAACATCGGAGAATCGGGCGTTATTTTAGTTTGCAGCCACAATAACGCGCTGATTGCCAACACCATCGCCGATACGCCGAATGTCGGAGCCGTCGGAGTCTTTTTCGTCGATTGTAACTCGTTGCCACCGGTAGGCTCTGACGACAACCTGCTTATCGGCAACAAGTTCAACGGGTTTTGCAGCGGAATACTCACTGGCAGTTCCCTGAATGTCGGGAACATATATGCCGGTAACTCGTTCGCGAACATCACGCCGGGAACTGACATCATGGCGGGCGACAACTGCCCCTGAAGCGGGTTGGGGCCGCCGCGCAACGCGGCGGCCCTTCACCTCGCCGGTTGACGCTCGCCTGCGCAGTAATAAATAGTGGCGCAGGAGAATCGCAATGATTCTGAAATCGCTTGAAGTAGATCGCAAAGCCTTTGAAGCCCGTACCGAGTGGGCGATCAAGCCCGAGGGTGCCTGCAAGGGTGATGTATGCGTTCCGTTGCCTCCCGGCGCGTCGTCAGCCAGCAAGCTCAATGCAAAAATGCTCTCCGAGCGGCTCGGGATGCCGCTAGTCCAGGATGCCGACGCGAAAATCTGGTCGCTCGGCCCCGAGTCGCTCGGCGGCCGCGCGCTAACTACCGCGCGCGCACCCGAGCTCAAGCTGCCCGACTACAAGGGCAAGGAATTCGCGCTGAGCTCGCTGCGCGGACAGAAGACACTGATAGTCACATGGTCCTCCTGGTGAGGATGCCGACTTGACCTGCCCGTGTGGCAGGCCCTGCGCAACGAGCTGCATCCGAAGGGTCTTGAGATCGTAACCGTCGCGCTTGATGTCGATCCCGATGCGGCGCGGCAATGGATCGAACCGGTAAATCCGAATCATCCGACTCTGATCGACAGCGCTCATCGCGTCGATGAGTTGTTCGGCGTCATCAATGTTCCCAACAGCGTCTGGATCGATGAAGACGGAATGATCGTGCGCCCGGTCGAGGCGGCGTGGCCCGAGCGTGCCGAACAGCCCGACTGGCAGAAGATGGCCGACAGCCCCGACATCCCGCCCGAGATGCGCGAGACGCTCCAGCTCGCCAAGGGCATCAAGGTCCAGGCGAAGGAATATACCGACGCGCTGCGCGATTGGGTGGCGAAGGGCAAAGATAGCAACTTCGCGCTTTCGCCCGAGGAAGTTGTCGCGCGCAGCGGACCGCGCGGTGAGGCTGAAGCCACGGCAGCCGCGTACTTCGAGCTGGGCGAGTATCTATACGAGAACGGCCATCGCGATCTGGCGCCGCGTCACTGGCGCGAGGCGCATCGCCTGCAGCCTGACAACTGGACCTACAAGCGGCAGGCCTGGTCGCTCGCCGACCCGTTCCAGGGTCCGACCCAGCTCTACGATTCGTGCTGGGTCAACGACGTGAAAAAAATCGGTGCGGAGAATTACTATCCGCCGCTCGATCTCACTCCGGCCCGCGGCAAATAGTCAGTTGTGCGGCGACGCGTTGGTGTCGCCGCATAAGTATTTGCGGTAAATCGGCAGCGACGGATCCTTCGACGTATTGACGGTGCTGCGCTTGTCGTTTTTCCAATCGCCCTGCTCGACGCACATATACTTGATATTGCGCGAGCAGTCGTAAGCGTCCTTCATGAACCCGCTCTTGCCGATGTCGTCAGGCTTCATCACGTCGGCGCTCTCATTGAAATAGACCAGGCCGTCGCTCTCGCGATGCACCGAAGCGGCGTCGAGGTAGGCGCGGCCCGAGCCGCCTTTCTCGTTCAACGTTTTGAATCCGGGTTCTTCGATCCAGCCGTCGGAATTCGACTGCGCGAGAGCGATGCACGCGGTCGCGATAACGAGCGCGGCGACGACTACCGAGGCGCCGAAATGTCGAGGTCCCATCGGTCTTGATCTTTCGCCGCGTGATCGCGCAAACGCAAGCCGGTTTGGGAAGAGCGTCTGCTCCCAAGTTCCATCGCCAAGTCAATTTGACGCAGGGCCTCCTCTTATGCGAATCCCTATCAGTTACGCACTGGAGGAGTTGGCATGCCCTGCTGCGCGTTCGCGGCTTTCATCCTCGGGCAGGTTCTGATCGGATTCGACGCTGTGAAGCGGTTCGTGTTCGGCCGCACCACGCCCGCGGTGGTAAATCCCGCCACCGAATGGCGCCTCGGCGCGCCAGCCGCCCCCGCATCCAGGTCCCGACACGCGTTTAGATGGTTCGCGATAGCGGCTCCAATCGAGATAGCGCTCGTGCTCGGCGCCGGTTACGGGCTGCATGCGCATCGCAGTCACGATCATGAAGCGAGTGCGCTCGGCGCCCTCGTCTGTCGCAGTCCGCGCATCGCACAAATCAGATAACAAGAATCCGCAGGAGAAGAAGCGATGGCAGTTGCACCTCGCGAAATGGTTCAGCCCTTCATCCGTCGCGAATCGAGCGAAGGCCCGGTCACGACCGCGCGCCAGCGCCGCACCGCGATGATTTACGCCGCGATGCTGGTGGTAGGGTTTCTGCCCTACTTGTTCGGCCTCTCGCCTGCCGCACGCGTGACGGGACTGGGACTCTGGCTACCAGGCGGCGGTTTCGTCGCAGTGGGCGGCTTCGCGATCCTGCTCTTTCCGGTGACGCTCGCGCTTTTTGCGCTGGCGGTCTTCGCCTGGTTCGGTGCGGGGATGGTGATCGCGCCGATCATCGTATGGCTCGGCAGCGCTCTGCTCGCGGGTGCAATGACCGGCGACTCGGTATGGTCACTCGCGCCCCTTTGTCTCGCCGCGGTCATCGGCGGTATCGCGATTTATGAGTATCGGCGCCGCAGCGCGCGCCGAACCGCTGATATCGTGAAGCTGGAAGCCCGTAATCAATATCTCGCCGACGCGATCGTCGAAGTCGAAACGACCGCCGCGCCAATCACCGCTGCAGCCGAACGCGAACTGACCTTCGACGAGCTCTCATCAGTACGCTATGCGCTCGAGCGCGCATTGCAGCCCGTCGGCCAGATCAATGGCTACGACAAGGTCGATCAATTTCAGACGTCCGCACTGCGCTATCAAATCAACTATCTCGGCTACATGCTGGGTATGCTGCAATGCCAGTACACGCCGAGTTTTCATGGCTACCTCTCAGAAGCGCAGCGCAACCTGATCGATCTATACTTGCAGAAGCAGATTTGGGGCTACTGGGTCTACGAAAGCGCGTGGGGACATCTGAATCTCACTAATCCCGATCCGGCCGCCAAGGACAACATCATGCTCACCGGATGGTTCGGCATCCAGCTCGGCATCTACATGTCGAACACGGGAGATCGCCGTTACGCACAACCCGGCAGCCTGCCATTCCGCCTCAACAAGCATCGCGTTTTTCACCACGACATTCACAGCATCGAACAGTCAGTGGTGAAGAACTTCATGGATTCCGAGTTCTGCCTCTATCCCTGCGAGCCGAACTGGGTATATCCAATCTGCAATCACTTCGGCATGACATCACTGGCTATTTACGATCGTCTGTTCGGCACTTCGTACACGCAGGCGACGCTCGATCGATGGCTCCACAGTCTCGATACTGAATTCACCGACGACAGCGGCAGCGTAATCGGTTTGCGCTCGGGTCTTACCGGAATCAAGTTTCCGTTTCCCGCGGGCGAGGCAGGTTTTGCGATTTTTGAGAATTGCTTCGCACCGGATCGTGCCAAAAAGATGTGGGCGATCGCGCATACCGAGCTGAAGTACATCACCAAGCCCGGTCCTGATGGCGCCCCGCGCCTGATGCTCGATGGACGCGGCTTCGATTTCGGCAATTATAAACCGGGTTTCGGCGGCGCCTATGCCGCGATCATGGATTCGGCGCGCGAGTTCGGCGACTACGAATTGGCGGAGTCAGCGCGCCGCGCACTCGATCAGGATTGCGGCCTGACGGCCGAGGGCGGCATCAAGCGCTATTCGAAGATGTCGAATCTCTCAAATATCAACGCCGCGCGCGGCGCGATCCATCGCCGCGACGATTTCCGAAATACTATTATGCAAGGGCCGCCCGAGGCTGCGCTCAAAGGTCCGATCCTGACCGGCGCAAAATATCCGGACGTGTTAGTCGCGCGCGCATTCAGTAACGGCGACGATCTCGATCTCGTTCTTTATCCCGGTATGAGCGATAGTTCGCAAAATATCCGAATCGAACGCCTGCGAGCCGGCGCCAACTACGTGATGCGTAATGGCACCGAGCATCAGTTCCAAGCCGATGATTCGGGCGCCGCTTTGCTCACGGTCGATCTGAAGGGCCGTACGCCGATCAGGATCATTCCGGCCAACTGAGATCGCGCGCAACAAGGAGACCAGCGCCATGGACCGTCTCAAGGGAAAGATCGCACTCATTACCGGAGGTGCCCGCGGACAAGGCGCGGCCGAGGCCAGAATTTTCGTTCGCGAAGGAGCGAAGGTTGCGATTGCTGACGTTCTCGATCGCGAAGCGCGCGAGCTTGCCGATTCGATCAATCACAGTGCCGCTGCGTCCGTTGCGCTAGCAACTCATCTCGACGTGAGTCGCGCCGCTGACTGGCGCTCCGCCATCCAGCTCTGCGAAAAACAGTTTGGCGGTCTCGATATCCTGATCAATAACGCCGGAATACTAAGTTTCAACCGGATTGAAGATACGACCGAAGAAGAATGGGACGCCATCGTCGCGGTCAATCAAAAGGGCGTCTGGCTCGGCATGAAAGAAGCCGTGCCTGCAATCCGCAAACGCGGCAGCGGCGCGATAGTCAATATATCTTCAATCTATGGAATGATCGGCTCGGGCGGCGCCGCCGCGTACCACGGCACCAAGGGCGCAGTTCGAATACTAAGTAAAGTCGCCGCCGTCCATTACGCACCCGACAATATCCGCGTGAACTCAGTGCATCCCGGCGTAATCAAAACGCCAATGACCGACATAATACCAAGCGATGAGCTCGCAATGATCGCCGCGATGGCCCCGATGAAGCGTGCCGGCACCCCCGAAGAAGTCGCCAACGTAGTCCTGTTCTTGGCCTCCGACGAAGCCTCCTTCGTAACCGGGGCAGAATTCGTAGTCGATGGCGGATACACCGCCGTCTAATCAGGAGAGCTGCGATGCGTATCGGATTCATCGGTCTTGGCAACATGGGCGGGCCGATGGCGCTTAACCTGCTGAAGGCCGGCCACTCGCTCATGGTTTACGATGTTCGCCGCGAGGCTGCTGAGCCGCAGCTCGCGGCGGGAGCGCGATGGGCCGAGTCGCCCGCCGCTGCTGCTGCCGATTGCGATCTCGTCATGACCTCGCTACCCGGACCCAAGGAGATCGAGGAAGTTGCGCTGGGCGAGGGTGGAATCATGAGCGGCCTCGCGCGCGGCGCGATCTACGCCGATCTCTCAACTAACTCGCCCGCGGTGATTCGACGTCTTAACGCCGCATTCAAAGTGAAAGGCATCGAAGTGCTCGATGCGCCCGTGAGCGGCGGCGTTCCTGGCGCGCGCAATGCGACGCTGGCGGTGATGGTCGGCGGCGATCGCGCGGCCTTCGACAAGGTCAAACCTGCGCTCGATGCGATCGGTGATAAAGTTTCTTACATCGGCGCGAGCGGCGCGGGCTCGGTCGCCAAGCTCGTTCACAACATGATCGCGATCTGCTCGACGCAGCTCCTGGCCGAGGCTTTCACGATGGGCGTGAGGGCTGGCGTCGCGCCCGAGGCTCTCCTCAAAGTTGTGCAGGATGGCGCGTATGGGCAGGGGATGCTGCTCGCGGGCACGATGCCGAAGATGGTGTTTCGCGGCAACTTCGATCGCGTGACGTTCGCGCTCAAGCTCGCGCGCAAAGACCTGGGCCTCGCGACCGAAGTCGGACGCGAGCTCAACGTGCCGATGCCGCTGGCGAGTCTCGTCGAGCAGGATTTTCTCGCCGCGCTGGCCAACGGCCTCGGAGAGAAGGACTCCACCGCCGCGGTGACGATCCAGGAGAACCGCGCCGGAGTGAAAATCCGCACTTAGTCGTTGCGTGGCGCGTCAACGACTCGTTCGCGATCCGATAAGCGCGCCGTCTTCGAGACCTCGCGAGTGGCGCTCCGGCCATTTGCCGCGCTCGACCGTGTCGAAGAATTTTTGCACGGCGCGATTGAACGCATCCGGCTCTTCGAGATTCACGGCGTGCCCGGTGCGCGGCACCATCCAGAGTCCGGCGCTGGGAATCGTCCGCTTGAGATAGATATTAGCGTCGAGGCACGGATCGTCCTCGTCTCCGACCACGAGCAGAACCGGAATCGTCAACGTGGCAAGCTGCTCCGACAAATCGTAGAGCGAGGGTCGCAGCGCCTGGTAATTGCGCAGCGTGAGCGCTGAGCCGAGGGGAGAATGCTCGCTCAGATGTCGCACGAACTCGTCCCATCCGCGCGGATCTTTGTTACGAAGCTGGATGCGCGTCGGGCCGAGACCCAAATCCTTCGCTACCCGAGCGGAACCATCTGTCAGAAAGCGTTCCGCAGTCGCGTTGCACTGGCGCTTGAAAGTTTCGCGCTCGGATTTCGGCGCGCCTGAGCCGCATCCCGCGACGATCAGCGCGGTCGCTATCTCGGGATAACGCATCCCGAAGTGCAACGCGGCGAAGGATCCCATGCTGAGTCCGACGACGTGCGCCTTTTCGATCTTGAGATGCCTCAGCACCGCCGCGACGTCGTCGGTCGCGTGATCCTGCCCATACTGCGAGTCAAGTTCGGGAACGTCAGACGGCGGATAGCCGCGCGCGTTGAACGTGATGCAGCGATACTGGCGCGAAAACCACCTGACCTGCGTTTCCCATTCGCGCAGGTCCGAGCCGAACTCGTGCGCAAAAATAATCGGATGGCCGGTCCCTGTTTCCTCGTAGTAAAGCTTCACTCCCGATGATTGTGCGTATGGCATCGGCTGATCTCCCGGCTGACAGAATCTTGATCCTTGATCTATTGCAGAGCAGGCTCGTTCGTACAGAGCGGGAGACGATTCATATGGCGGAAAGAGTTGCAATCGTGACTGGCGCGGGAACTGGAATCGGCAAGCACGCGGCACTCGCCTTGATGCGCGAAGGATTCGCCGTCGTCTTTGCGGGACGGCGGCTCGAGTTGATCGAAGCGGCGGCAGCCGAGGGCCACGCTTCCGGCGCTCTCTCTCTGACGGTGCAGACCGACGTTCGCGATCCGGAATCGGTGAAGAGTCTTTTTGCCGCGACGCGCGAGGCGTTCGGCCGGCTTGATGTGCTGTTCAACAATGCCGGAATCGGCGCTCCTGCCGTGCCGCTCGAAGACTTGTCGCTCGAGCGTTGGCGCTCAGTTGTCGAGACTAATCTCACAGGCGTATTTCTATGCACACAGGAGGCCTTCCGTATCATGAAGGCCCAGGAGCCGCGCGGCGGGCGTATCATCAACAACGGATCGATCTCCGCGCATGCGCCGCGTCCCAATTCCGCACCCTACACTTCGACCAAGCACGCGATGACGGGGCTGACGAAATGCACCGCGCTCGACGGCCGCAAGTACGATATTGCCTGTAGTCAGATCGATATCGGCAACGCCGCGACTGAGATGACGGCGCGGATGTCGAAGGGAGTTCCGCAAGCCTCAGGCGAACTCGCGGTCGAGCCGACCTTCGATGTCGAGCACGTCGCGCGCGCCGTCGTGTACATGGCGACGCTGCCGCTCGACGCGAATGTGCAGTACATGACGATCATGGCGACCAAGATGCCATTCGTCGGCCGCGGCTGATTGGATCGTTACACAACAAAAAAACGCGGGCCGCATTTGCGACCCGCGTTTTGCGTTGATCTGATTAGCTACTCAACCCAACTCGAGGCCTTCGAGGTCGCCTTTCTCGCGCCATTTTTTCATCAGCGCGTTGAATGCGTTGATCCCCGGTGCATAGGTGCCGCCGCCGAAACCCTCGGCGCCGTCTTCGCCGAAGTGGCCTTCGTTATTGTAATAGCCGGGCGTGCAATTCGTCAGGAATCGCGCCGCGACGACCGCGAGGCGCTTGATTTCCGCGACCCATGCCGCTTCCGCCTCTTTGGTCGGATGCGCGTAGTGCAGGCCGCGATCCTTTATCTGCTTGATGATCCAGGTAATGTGCTGGGCCTGGTCGTCGAGCACCGAGGTCAGGTTTACCGACGCACCGTTCTGCGACTGCCCGAGGATGTAGCAATTCGGGAAGCCGTGAGCTGAGAAGCCGTGGTAGGTCTTCACGCCGTCGGACCAATAGTCAGTCAGCGTTTGGCCGTCGATGCCGTAGATCTCGTAGCCCGCCCGCCGCGTCCATGCCGTGCCGACCTCGAAGCCGGTCGCGAAGATGATGCAATCCACCGGGTATTCAACGCCGTTGGAAACAATTCCGTTCTTGGTGATCCGCTCCACGCCCTGGTTCGGGCTGGTGTCGATAAGCTGAACATTCGGCCGATTGAAGGTCGGCAGATATTGATCGTTGAAAGTCGGCCGCTTGCAGAACTGGCGATACCACGGCTTGAGCGCATCGGCCGTAGCCGGATCGCTCACGATTTCATCGACTCGCGCGCGTACCCCGTTCATTTTCTGGAAGTCGGCGATTTCCATCATCATCGCGGCCTGACGCTTTGTCATCTCCGTCGCGCGATGATTCTTCTTGGCCGCGATTCCCAGGTTGCGGAAGATGTCGGTCCATCCGTCGGCCACCATATCCTCTTCGACCGGAACGCCGATAACGAGGTTGTTGAAATTCTCACGCCGCTCGCGCTGCCATCCGGGTTTCAGCGTCTTAGCCCATTCTGGATCGGTCGGCTTGTTGCCGCGCACGTCAACCGATGACGGCGTGCGCTGGAAGACATAAAGCTGCTTCGCATACTCACCGACGAAGGGCACGCACTGAATCGCCGTCGCGCCGGTGCCGATAACGGCGACGCGCTTGTCGGCGAGCTTCGTCAGACCGCCAGAATGATTGCCGCCCGTGTACTCGTAGTCCCAGCGGCTGGTGTGGAAGGTGTGGCCCTCGAATTCGTCGATTCCGGTGATGGCGGGCAGCTTCGGACGATTGAGCGGCCCGGTCGCCATGATCACGAAGCGCGCGCGAATCGAATCCTTGCGATCGGTCGAGACGATCCAGCGCGATGCCTTCTCGTCCCAGCGCAGCTCGGCGACGTGCGTCTGGAACAGCGCCTTCTCATACAGATTGTAATGTTTGGCGATCCGCTGCGAATGTTCGTAGATCTCGGGCGCGAAGGAGTACTTCTCCTTGGGCATGTAGCCGAGCTCTTCGACTAGCGGCAGGTAGCAGTAGCTCTCGATGTCGCACTGCGCGCCTGGATAGCGATTCCAGTACCAGGTGCCGCCGAAATCGCCGCCCGACTCTATGACGCGGACGTCCTTGATGCCGGCTTCGAACAGGCGGGCGCCGGCGAGCAATCCGCCGAAGCCGCCGCCGATAACGACTACATCGACCTCGTCGTTCAGCGGCTCGCGAGCGAAGCCGGGCTTTACGTAGGGGTCAGCCAGGTAGTGGGCGAACTTGCCCTTGACCTCGACGTACTGCGAATTGCCATCTTTGCGGATGCGCTTGTCGCGCTCCTTGATGTACTTTTCGCGCAGCTTGTCGGGATCGAAATCGAGTTTGAGTTCGGCGAGAAACGTTGCGTCATCCATTTTTGTATCTCACAGGTGTGGTGTTGAGATCGGCGAAAACTATAGTACAGGCCGCAGAAAACAGACAACCGAGGAAGCGCGCTGGCACTGACTATAGCGGCAGATCCAGTGCTGTGAACCTGGGTTCCATCAGAGGACGTGACCGCCATTGCCAGTTACCCAGAGTACTTAGGCAATCGCTCACCAGCACGCAGCGGCGAGATTGCAGACGAGCGAGCATTGGAGCACCATTTCGCCATCTGGGAACATACCGATGCGCTGCTCAAAATGCGGGGCGGAAAATCCAGCGGATAGAAAGTTCTGCGGCGAGTGCGGAACTCGGTTTTCCCTCCTTTGTCCGAAATGCGGCAAGGAGAACGGGCCTCCTTTCAAGTTCTGCGGCGACTGTGGCGCCGCGCTTTCCTCAGCATCTCGCGCTCCATCGTCAGCGGCCCGCATCGAGACTCCCGAGTCGGCGCTGCGGGTTGGCCCAGTAACGACCGGCGAAATTCTCGAAGGCGAGCGCAAGACGGTGACCGCACTGTTCGCCGACATCAAGGGCTCGACCGAATTGGAGCAAGACCTCGACCCCGAGGAGGCGCGCGAGATCGTCGATCCGGCGCTCAAGCTGATGATCGACGCCGTGCGGCGCTATGATGGATATATCGTGCAATCGACCGGCGACGGAATCTTCGCCCTGTTCGGGGCGCCGGTTGCGCACGAGGACCATCCGCAGCGCGCCCTGTACGCTGGCCTGCGGATGCAGGAGGAACTGAAACGCTACTCGGCCAAACTGGTCGCCGATGGTGGAAGGCCGATCGAGGCGCGCATCGGCGCGAACACCGGCGAAGTCGTCGTGCGCTCGATCTCAACCGGCAGCGGCCACGTTGAATACACGCCGATTGGGCACACCACCAACCTGGCGTCGCGGATGCAGGCCGTTGCGCCAACCGGCTCGATCGCGATCAGTGAGCAGACGAGCAAACTGGTGGAGGGATATTTCCAGCTCAAGCCGCTGGGTCCGACCAAGGTAAAAGGCGTGACCGAGCCGGTTAATGTTTACGAGGTGACCGGGCTCGGGCCGTTGCGCACGCGGCTGCAACGCTCGGCGGGGCGGGGGCTGACCAAGTTCGTCGGGCGCGAGCGCGAGATGGAGGCGATGCGCGACGCGTCGGAACTTACGCGCGTTGGACGTGGACAGATTGTCGCCGCGATGGCCGAGGCCGGCACCGGCAAATCGCGCCTGTTCTTTGAGTTCAAGGCCAAGCACCAGTCGGGCTGGATGGTACTGGAGACCTTTTCCGTCTCTCACGGGAAAGCGTCCGCGTATCTGCCCACAATCGAGTTGCTCCACGGCTACTTCCGCATCACCTCGGATGACGATGTGCGCACGCGGCGCGAGAAAGTCAACGGCAAGGTCTTGACGCTCGATCGTTCGCTTGAAGATACGTTGCCGTACCTTTTCGTACTGCTGGGCATTATCGAGGGCGACGATCCGCTGGCGCAAATGGACGGGCAGGTGCGCCGGCGGCGCACGCTCGAGGCGATCAAGCGCATCCTGCTCCGAGAGTCGATGAATCAGCCGCTGATGGTGATTTTCGAGGACCTGCACTGGGTCGACGAGGAGACGCAAGGCTTTTTGAACCTGCTGGCAGAATCCATCGGCACGGCGAAGATCCTGCTGCTGGTCAATTATCGCCCCGAGTACTCGCATCAGTGGAACAGCAAGACTTACTACATTCAGTTACGCCTGGATCCGCTGGGTAAAGAATCTGCTGAGGAGATGTTGTCCGCGCTGCTCGGCGACGGTACCGAACTCGCGCCGCTCAAGCGGCTGATTGTCGAGAAGACCGAGGGCAATCCGTTCTTCATGGAAGAGACGGTACAGGTCCTGTTCGACGAGAACGCGCTGGTGCGTGACGGCGGGGCGGTGAAGCTCACCCGGTCGTTGGCGGCGTTGAAGATTCCCCCGACAGTTCAGGCGATTCTCGCCGCGCGCATCGACCGCCTGCCGCAGGATGCCAAAGACCTGTTACAGACGCTGGCGGTAATTGGCCGCGAATTTCCGCTGTCGCTGATTCGTGCGGTGGTCTCGATCCCGGATGACGAGATCAGGCGGCTGCTCGATGTCCTCCAGGTCGGCGAGTTCATCTACGAGCAGCCGGCCATCGGTGATTCTGAATACACCTTCAAGCACGCGCTGACCCAGGAGGTTTCGTACAACTCGTTATTGATGGAACGGCGCCGACAGCTTCATGGACGAATCGGTGCGGCTCTCGAGAGGCTGTATGCAAATTCAATCGACGACTACCTCGACGAACTGGCCCATCATTACAGCCGCAGCGGAAATTCCGCGAAGGCACTCGACTATCTCGAAAGCGCAGGTCTCCGAGCCGTTGGGCGACTGGCGTACGGCGAGGCGACGCGGAACCTGACTGCCGCTTTGGAATTACTTGAACTCACGCCATCCAGCCCCGAGCGAGACCGGCGCGAATTCGCGCTCCAAACCAACCTTGGCCCAGCGCTGATGGCCGCCAAAGGGTGGGCCGCGCCGGAAACCGAGCGGGCCTATCTTCGCGCCGAGCGGCTTGCTGAGACTGGAGCCACACCAGAGCAGCAGTTCGCGCTCCTGGTTGGATTGTTTGGACTGCTCTACGTCGGCGGCAATTTGAGCGAAGCCCGCGAACGGCAGAAGCCGATCTGGGATTTCGTCGATCGCCACCCCGATCCGGTTTTCCTTCTCGAGGCGATTCATCACGACTGGTCGGTGGCGCTTTCCGCCGGTGAACTGGAGGCCTCGCAACGTCATGTCGAGCGGGGACTCGCGCTGTTCGAGTCGAAGCTTCGTTCCGCCGTCGTCCCGCTCTACAGCGCTCATCATCCGGCCGTATGCGCTCATGGATGGGAGGCGCAACTGTCATGGCTGCGCGGTCGTCCCGATGCGGCGCGGCGATGCGCGGATCGGGCCGCTTTACTTGCGAATGAACTTGGAGACGCAATGTCGGCAGCGTTCGCGTTGTACTTGAAGGCACTGGTTCATCGCATGATGCTGGAACCGGAGCTTGCGCTGGAAATCGCCGCGGCCGCGATAAACACAGCGGAGGACGTGGGGTTCCTCTACGTTGTGCGCCATGCGCGAGTTGTCAAAGGGTGGGCCTTAACCGAGCTTGGAAGAGCGGAGGAGGGAGTGGCGCTGATACGCGAAGAAACCGATGTGCTTGCGGCCAACCGAGAGGAGTTGTTTCTCACGCTCAGTCTGGCGACGCTCGCCGACGCGTGCCTCAGAGCCGGACGCATCGAGGATGGTTTGACGGCGATCGGCGACGCCTTGGACTTGGTCCATCGCAGCGGCGAATGTTTCTGGGAATCGGAAATTAATCGTATTCGCGGCCAGTTGCTCCTGGGTCAAAATCCTTCCGATCCGGCTCTGGCGAGAGCGTCGGTCGAGCACGCGATCAAGAAGGCCCGACAGCAGGGGGCGAAATCGCTCGAGCTCCGCGCGACGGCCTCGCTCGCGCGAATGCTGATGAGTACCGACCGCCGCGACGAGGCGCGTGCGATGCTCGCCGAAATTTACAACTGGTTCACCGAAGGTTTCGACACCGCCGACTTGAAGGAAGCCAAGGCGCTGCTGGAGGAGCTGGAGGCGCACCCCATTTTGGGCTAACAGCGATAGGGACATTGGTGGCGCCAGGTCTTCCGGCGTGCTGGCGAGGAGAGGATGTACCTGCCACTCATTCTGCGCGATCCGCGCCGCGCTGGACGCCGCGCTGGAGGAGATGGAGTGGGCCACACGGTTACCCGTCAGGGATGCTTGCCCAGCGCCTTCGCCTCTTCATCGTACTTCGCGTAGGAATTTTTCAACGTCGCGCCGTTGAGGATCATCTCCGCGATAAGCTCGCGCGTCTTCGTTTCATAGACTTTCGTGCGCACCCAGTTCGATTCTGTGCGCTTGCTCTCGCTGAGCGCGATGATCTCGCGCTCGAGGTCGTAAGGATGATCAACGAAGAGCGGACCCTTGATGAGTTTGATCTCCTGGGCCGCGAAGAGTCCGACTGCAGGACCGCGGGTGCGGAATCCGGCCCTGCCGGAAGTGTAGCCTAACAGCACGCTTATCATCTCGAACGGAATGATCGCCCGGCCCCAGGGCGACGCCGCACCGCCCGCGCTCGTGTACCAAGGACTCGGCTCGGTGATGACCTTGAGCTTGTCGTTTAGCGAGAAGGGATATTGATTGCCCATGTGCTGATCGAAGCCCATGCGCACCTGCTCGGGACTCGCGCCTTTCTGACCGACATTCAGATCGCGCATGATGACGAGCTGACTTGCCGGACGCAGCGCGGCGAGCCGTTTCGCGATTTCAGTCTCGCCGTATTCTGGACCGACCGAGGCCGTGCCCGTCAGCACCGTAGTGCCGTCGCGCTTCTCGGCCCAGATATGAATCGGCGCAGCCTTCTTGGATAGCTCGGCAAACGCGCGGACCTCCTCACCTTCGACGACCATGCTCTGGTAATGAGCGCTGATACATCCGCGCTCGAACCATGCGTTGCCGAAAATGTGATGCAGCAGCGGGATGAACTGGCTGAAATGGGTCGGGCCTTCGATCGGCCCCGCGCGGAAGCCCAGGTCCTGCGCCATCTTGTCGTCGTGCAGCGACAGATGTCCGTCGTAGGATTGGTCGGCAAGCATCTGCCGCGGCCGGCGGAACTCGCCGCAAATCGAAAGCGGTTGATCGAATGCCTCGCTCATCGGCACACCATCACAAGTTGTTAGCGGCCCTTGAAGACCGGTTCGCGTTTTTCGACGAACGCCTTGGCGGCTTCGCGATGGTCCTCGGTCTGGCCGCAGTGAACATGATGCGTGGCTTCAAGGTCGAGACAATCGTCCACGTCGCCGTGCATCGCGCGATTGAGGTTCTCTTTCATGTAGCGATAGGCGACGGTCGGTCCGCTCGCGAGGCGCCCCGCGATCTCGCGCGTCCTGGCCGCGAGCTCTTCGGGCGCGCATACGAAGTTCGCGAGCCCGAGCCGCAATGCCTCCTGAGCGTTGATGCGATCGGACAGGTAGTACAGCTCGCGCGCTTTCGCCGAGCCGATGAGTTGCGTCAGGAAGTACGTCCCGCCGTAGTCGCCGGAAAAACCCACTCGCGCGAACGCAGTCGTGAGCACGGCAGTGCTCGCCATGATCCGCAGATCGCACGCGAGCGCGAGCGAAAGGCCAGCACCGGCTGCTGCGCCCGGCAGCGACGCGATTGTGGGCTTCGGCATCTTGAAGAGCTTGCCGGCTGTCGCACGCTGGTTGACGCGCTGGCGATGAATCGCGCCGTCGATCGTATTGTCGCCGACGGTGCCGTCGCCGCGCGCCGCCATCCCTTTGACGTCGCCGCCCGCGCAGAATCCTTTGCCCGCGCCAGTCAGGACGATGCACTTCACCGCAGGATCTAGCTCCGCCTTCGCAAGCTGCTCGGCAAGCGCACTCGTCATCGCACCCGACATCGCATTGCGTGCCTCGGGCCGATTCAGGGTCAGAGTCAGGACATGATTGTCGAGGCTTGCGAGAAGATCGTTGGTGCCGGTATCGATACTGTCAGAGCTCATTGAGATTCTCCTGGCGCGATCAGCTTCAGACTCCACCTCTACTGCATGAGGCGAAAACTTCAAGATACTGACCCGCAAATTGTCGCCATGAGTAGCGCGATGCAACCCGCTCGCGAGCGTGCTGGCCCATCTGGCGGCGCATTTCGGGGTCGCGCAGCAAGCGAATCATCGCGGCCGCGAGTTCGGCGGGCGAATTGTTTTCGCCGATCAGCAGGCCGGTCAGCTCATGCTCGACGATCTCGGGTGTTCCGCCGCTGCGCGTTCCGATGACGGGGATTCCCGCGGCCATCGCTTCGAGAAATACCAGACCGAGGCCCTCGGGCATCCGGCTCGGCATCGCGTAGATCGTCGCGCCTTTGTAAAGACTCCACAACTCTGCGCGCGGGACGATGCCGAGGAACTTAACGCGATCGGCCACGCCCGATGAAATCGCGAGTGCCTCGAGTGATTCGCGGTCGCGGCCGCCACCGCTGATCAGCAGATCGACCTCACGATGCTCGCTGGCAATCGATGCGAACGCTTCGATCAGCGAATCGATCGCCTTGTGACGAATATCGAGGCGGGCGGCGCAAAATATATAGGGATGCGGATGGGGCATCGGCACGGAGGCCTCGGCGAGGGTCGGATCGACGCCGCCGATGATCACTCGTGCATCGCGCGCCTCGGGCAGGAGCGGCTCGAAAAATCGGCGCGTTGCTTCCGATAGCGCAGTCAGCGCCGCGGCGCCGCGCAGCGCGCTGAGCGCGGCGGTGCCCATCGTGCCGCTGCCCCACGAATCGAAAAGACTATGCACCAAGGGCAGGTGAGCGCGTTGGCATGCGGCGACCACGGCCGGGAATTGATCCCACGACCAGCAATGCGAACTGACGACCGTCGGCCTGAAATCGGCGATCGCGTTGGACAGTTCGCGCACCCGGAGAGAAAGCGGCAACCGCAGGAGGCGCTCCGGATGCCGCAGCGTCACCGGGCGCCGACTCGGAATCCCGACGTATCGGCACTCGCCGCTGAATCGGATCGTACGCGGCTCTCCAGCGACGAACGGCGTTGACAAAATAGCAACATCGTTGCCGAGCGCTGCCAGCTCTGCAGCCAGGTTATCCACCACTTCCTGGACGCCGCCGATCGACCGGAAAGCTTCGCATAACAACAGGATACGCATGAATTAGAATTGGCTATTGGCCGGGAGCGAGTGTCTTCAGGTTTGCACAAATAGCTGCCTGGGCTGGTTTTGAATATGCGAATACTCTCAAGTCATCGTGATCAAAGAAGACCGTACCGCGGTCCGGCTGCCACAATATTACGTTCATCGCGCCGCGCGGAAGTCCGTATATAGATGAAAACTCCGCGAGGGAGTCACTGTTCGCGGCGATCAGATCGTCGGTCAGCACCAATGGCGAACCGCAAAAACATCGCCGCAACGAGCCAATCAACGCCTGCCGATTGAACTGCGCGATCGCCGTTGGTTGATCCGCGCTGTCGTTTGAAAGGATCGAGTTCAAGGAACAGGTCGAACCAGGCCATTTCATTGTCGGAGCTGACCACGAGGTTGTCAGGTAGCAAGAATCAGGGTCAACCATCCCGAAGAGCGGGTTAATATCGCTGGCAAGGCGCCGTTCCGCGATAATATCCCGTCCGATATATACAGTATTGAAAACTCCCACAACAGCGCCGGCCACTAATACCAAAAATGGCGTCACCGTGGAGAATACGAGCGCGACGATCGCCGGCATCAGCACGTAGAATTTTGTATAAGAATACTGGAAGGAGCGAAGCAGTGGCAGAATGAGAATTCCACAGAATGCTACTGCGATTCGCCAATCTCGATTGCGTGCAACGATTCCCGCGCCCACCAAAAGCAATGCGAACGAAAACACGATACCTGTCAGCTCGAGGAGTCCCTCGCCGGTGGCAGCGCGATCAACGACTAGCCTGACCGCGCCACTGAGGCCGCGATTGTCGGGAATCGGAATTATATTTTCGGCTGGTCCCACCGTTACGGCGGCGAAATAGGGCCAAACCGTCCGCGTCCTGGACTTCATTTCCGCTTTGTATAGATCATTGGCTTCGCCCGTCAGCATCTGGTGAAGCGCGGCTCTGGGCGGATGGCCGGACATCACGATCGCACTGAACATTGTTAATGGCGCAGCCGCGAGAAGCAGAAAGAAAATCGCAATCGATTGCCGGCGAAGTCGCAGTCGATCGCCGAGTGCGCAGGGGACTAGCGCGATCGCTAATAGCATCCCCTGGTAAATAAGCGTTGCAAGGCAAAGCGCAATCGCCGCTACGGCGAGGGCTCGCTCCTTACGCTCAGATGGTTGCGACGCAAGATACACAACCCCCGCAAGTGCAACTGCTGCGGCGATGATTGGCTCTACCGTATTGCTTGGATACTCCAGTAACGGCCGGCACATACTCGCAAAAAACAATGCCGCCGCCCTGGCTGTTGGTTTAATCGATCTTGCTATTAACCAGCGGCGAAGGAGAAATAGATAAGCCAACCCCGCGAGGAGGTCGAGCGCAACAAAAACATGCGCGGCCTGCTCGACTGAATCGACCAAGCCGATATTCTGCAAGGGCTTAATCGCCGCGAAAAGCACCGCTGGAAACAGCAACCATCGGGCCTCGCCCAGCGATGGATGTGAGCCGGCTAATATCGGTGCTATGTGTCGAAGGCCGTCTCCATTGAAATTTACCCGTTCGATCGCGAGCCATCCGGCGACCAGCGCCCAGATGCCAATAGCCAGCAAATCGGGCGCAACCAGGGATCCATGATTCCCGCCGAGGCTGTCACCCGTACCTGATTCGACCATACATTTTTCCAATCGAGAGCTGCTGACTATCAGGTGGATGAAACATTTACCAAGGACGGCTCGGACCCGCAAAATTTACATGGGCGGATGTTTTGCGCGACGCGCCGGCGAATTTGGTAAGTAATAGCGCTCCAGCAACTATCGGCCCGTGGCACAGGGGTTGCTGATTTCACCGGACTTGCTGCCAAAATCCGCGGGAGCCGCATCATGAGTTCAGCCGCCGAGGTACGACCCGGGTCACAACCGGAAATCCTGGAGACGCGAATCCCGGCCCGGCTCGATCGCCTCAAGTGGTGCGAGTTCCACTGGCTGCTGATCATCGGGCTTGGCATCACCTGGGTGCTCGATGGGCTCGAGATCACATTGATGGGCGCGATTAGCGCGGTGCTGCAGCGTCCCGATGTTCTGCATTTCACGGCCGCACAGATCGGCTTCATCAGTTCGTGCTACCTGGCCGGCGCCGTGCTGGGTGCGCTCGTATTCGGCCATCTGACGGATCGTTTCGGGCGACGCAAATTCTTTTTCCTCAGCCTCGGTCTCTACCTGGTGGGCGTCGGTCTGACGGCGCTGTCGTGGAACCTCGCGACGTTTGCGCTTTTTCGATTTCTCACGGGTGCGGGGATCGGCGGCGAATATGCCGCCGTCAACTCGGCGATCGACGAGCTCATCCCCGCGCGCTTTCGCGGCCGCGTCGATTTGATGATCAACGGCAGCTATTGGCTGGGCGCGGCGGCCGGGGCGGCGTCCACGGTAATCCTGCTCGATACGCAATACCTGGCGGCGAATCTCGGATGGCGGCTCGGTTTCGGCGTCGGCGCAGTGATCGGCCTCGTCATCCTTTATATGCGCGAGTTCATCCCCGAGAGCCCGCGCTGGTTGCTAACTCATGGTCAGAATGATGAAGCCGAAAGAATCGTCGGCGAGATCGAGAAGACCGTAAAAGAAGAAACCGGACAACAACTGCGCGGCGAACCTGAAGAGCCGCCGCTGCGCATCCACGTGCGCAAGGAATTCGGACTCGACGCGATCATTGCGCCGCTCGTTCACACATACCGCGAACGCTCGATTCTCGGGCTGTCCCTGATGATCGCACAGGCCTTCGTTTACAACGCGATCCTGTTCACCTATGCGCTGGTGCTGAACCGCTACTACTCGGTGCCGGCGGACCGTACCGGTCTCTACCTGTTGCCATTCGCACTGAGCAACTTTCTCGGCCCGGTCGCGCTCGGACACTTCTTCGACACGGTCGGGCGCCGCCCGATGATCTCGGGTACCTTCGCGATTTCGGGAGTATTGCTCATTGCGAACGGGTGGATGTTCGCACATGGCTCGTTGACAAGCACATCACAATCAGTTTTTTGGATGGTTATATTCTTCTTCGCCTCGCCCGCGGCGAGCTCAGCTTATCTCACGGTCAGCGAGATGTTTCCGCTCGAGATGCGCGCGCTCGCGATCGCGATATTTTACTCGGCCGGCACCGCAGTCGGCGGGATCATCGCGCCATGGTTTTTCGGCCGGCTCATCGATAGCGGGTCGCGCACGGAACTCTACTACGGCTATCTGGTCGCAGCCGTGCTGATGCTCGGCGCAGCGGTGATGGAAGTGCTCTACGGCGTCGCGGCCGAGCGCCAGAGCCTGGAAAAGATCGCCGCCCCGCTGTCGATGGTGCAATAGAAATGGGGCAAGGCTTGCACGGCGCTGCCTCAATCGCACGATGCCACGAAGTGTCCGCGATAGGCCGCGCCGCTGAAGTCATGGGTGCGCCCGGCAGCGATCGCGATTGACAATGAAGCGGGCAAGGCCGACAGTGGCCGCCGTGCGATACATTGTTATTTGGATCTTGGCGTTTGTATTTGTCCCTTCATTAGCCTTGGCTCAGGGAGTCCCGGTCTTCGCGATTTCTCGGTCAGAGAGCTCGATTAAGTTCCACGTAAAGGCATCGGTGGAAATCAGGGGCACGTTCGATCAGTGGAACGCCACCCTCGCATTTACATCGCCCGACGTGACTACAGGGCTTCTGGACGTCGAAATTCAGGCTGCCAGCGTGGATACCGGAAGCGGATTCAAGAATAGCAAGTTGAAGGGCTCCGACTTTTTCGACGTCGTGCAGAATCCGTTGATTACGTTTAAATCAACCAGACTCGTACAGACCGGCCCCAACACTTTTGAAGTTGATGGCAATTTCACGATACGTGGAGTCACCAGAGCCGAAAAGTTGACGCTCGAGGTTTCCGGCAGAGGTACAGGGTCCGGCGAGATCACCGGGACGATGGCCTTCGACCGCAAAGACTATGGGATGAACAGCGGGATCCCCTTCATCAGAATCGCCAACCGTGTCGAGGTTAGCGTCGCGCTCAAGGCAAAGCGCGTGAGCGGCCCGCCCGTCGTCTTTAAGCAGTAAACGAGCCCGGCATAAGCGTTGGCGCTGAATGCCGGCCTCATTTCCCAATGTTTAGTGAAATTCGGGAAGCACGGGTCCGTAATACTCGTACACGACGACGTTTAATTGCCGTTGAAACAGATCTTTCGCCAAGTTCGCAGAGTCACCTGGTTGCTTGCCAACTACCCTGTTCGACGATCTGCCCCTGTAGATAGCAGGTGTATTGTCCATTTCCATTGTAGTTTAAGGTGCCCGTATATCTGCAGTTAGATGAGTCGGGCAGGACCGTTATATTCAGGTTCACCTCGTCTCCGTTTGCGGTTCCGGTGATCGATCCCGTTTCGTTGAGATTGCGGCAGAGCGAATTACCTGCCGAACAACGATAGGAACCGGTGAGGTCGTCGCCCGTCAGCCGAAGGAGCAATTTGATTTTGCGAGTCTTCCCGGCCATCCCGATGAGACCACCGGTCGAGGTGGTTCCAGTCCACAGGCCGGACAGGGTCGCGTCGGTTACATCGCGTGCGGATGCCGTCGGCGTCGACATGGAGTTCCCGGAAGTCTTCGTTGCTTGCGCCGAGCAGCCGGCGCAGAACGCGAGCAGGCAGAAGCAGGTCAGTAGACGCCTCAAACTTCTTCGTGGTGCCGGCGAAACGGACTTCATCCCGATTCGCCTCGAGCTGCAGGCCACGGTTACCTCGAGCTAGGGTGCTACCTGGGCGGGAGGCGGTCCGACCCCCGGTCCGGCGCCTGCGTTCCCGCGGCCCTCGTAGGGTGCATTTGCGGTGGCTCCTGGAACGAGCGCCGTCGGCACGGGTGGAACGTATCCAGCCGGCTGCCTGGCTATCCACTGCTCGCAAGCAGCGATGTCTCCTTCCTTGATTTTTTCCTGCTGCATGACCTGGAGGTCTGTCCAAGCCTGCAACTTCTCGTAATGGACGGCGGGACACTTCGCCGCGAAATCCAGATTGGGCGTTGTGTGCTCGGCCGCCGAATCGGTCGCATACCCGGGAGCAGCGGTATTCGGGGTCGTGGAGGAGCAGCCTCCGATCAGCACCATCAGGGCCGCGCCTAGTAATAGTCGAGTCTCGTTTTTCAAAGCTATCCTCCCGCGACGATTGGTAACGCTCACGCGGTCCCGTTTTGGAACGGGATTAAGGTTGATTCGACGCATATCAAGTCGCGCTGTGAGGCCTGATCCCAAGGCGCTCCATTTTGCTGCGCAGTGTGTTGGGATGCAGTCCAAGGATCTCAGCCGCTCCTTTTCGTCCCGAAATCCGCCATCCAGTGACCTCCAGCGTCTCGCGGATGTAGCGCTGTTCCATTTGATCGAGAGTGAGCATGCCCGGTTGGAAACCGTGATAGTAACTTTCGGTTTCCGGATTGCTCGATTTCAAATTGGAGTCCAACTCGCTCCCCATCTCGAGTACCGGGCCGATGTTCAAAAGCACGGCCCGCTCAATGACGTTCTCGAGTTCCCGAATATTGCCGGGCCAGGAATAACGCTGGATCATTGCGCGAGCCGCGGGACTTAGCGCGCAGATATTGCGCGCGAATTTTTGCGCATAGAATTGAATGAGGTGGTCGGCGAGTGCGAGCACATCCTGCACTCGCTCGCGCAGCGGAGGCAGGTGCAGACTCACGACGTTCAGCCTGTAATACAGATCCTGTCGAAATCGTCCGGCCGCAACTTCAGCCTGCAGATCGCGGTTGGTCGCAGCAATCACTCGAATATCAATTTTGACCGGATTCGCTCCGCCTACCCGATATATCTGGCGATCCTGCAGCGCCCCCAGAAGCTTGGACTGGACCTCAAGCGGCATCTCTGCCACCTCATCCAGCAGCAGAGTGCCAGTATGTGCAAGTTCAAAGCGTCCCATGCGGCGGGAACTGGCGCCGGTGAAAGCTCCCTTTTCATGGCCGAACAACTCTGTCTCGATCAAACTGGTGCTCAGCGCCGCACAATCACACACGACGAACGGACGATCGCGCCGGCCGCTCCAGTCGTGCAGAGCACGCGCCAGAACGCCTTTTCCCGTGCCGGTTTCGCCGGTGATTAATACGGTGGCATCTACTTTGGCAGTAGTTATTAATCCGTCGCGAACCGCTCTCAATGAAGGACAGAGAAGGAGAAGGTCGGTCTTCGAGGATTCCTTGGTCAGTTCCAATAGATACTCATTTTGCCGACCTAGTTCCTCTTTTTGGATTCTCATTTCGTCGAATTTGCGGGAATTCGTCACCGCAATCGCGATTTGATCCGCGAATCTGACCAGGAGCGCCATTTCATCGCGATCAAATGGCTCCTCGTGTTTGCGATTTACATTGAAACATCCGATCGGCTTGCCCTCGATTATGAGCGGGATGATCGAACTAATATGCATCCCTTCTTCAACCAGTGGCTTGTCCTCGAAAAATGAACTCGCCGGCTCCAACTTCGTGCAAGATGCCTGACCGGAGTCGAAAACCAATCCCACCCTGCTGCCACGGTGTGGGATGAACCAGCCTTTGCCTATCTGGCTTCCTTGCTGCAGGGCCAATGCAACAATTTCAAACCGATCGCGCTTGGGATCGTAGATAGCGAGGCTCGCTCGGTCGATTTTGAGCAGTCGACCCAGCACCTCAGCAATCGTCTCGAATAACGACTCCGGGTTGAGTTTCATCGCCAGCAGATTTGCGATCTCGAGCAGCAATCCTTCCGTACCTGCTACTGCCTGTGAGGCCGCAGGCAGGCGTAGCACATGCCCACACTCATCTGCGGCGCGATAAGGATTGTCATTCATCGCGAGGGGTATTGAGGAAGCCTTCCTGTTTTGAACCGACATGCGAGTGTGAACACTCAGCCGTTGGCCACCGGTTCCAGCTCGTATTGAGCTTTTCCGGAGACGGTGACGTCTCCAACGATCGCGCGTTTACCGAACCATGACCAAAGAATTGGTGATAACACTCCCGAAAGTACGAAGCA